>JANYBE010000493.1 GCA_025360945.1 Rhizobacter sp.
GCGCGCAACGCCAGCAGCGCGCCTACCGTCAGCGCCAGTGCGGCCAGCGCGAGCGTGAACAGCGCCGCGGCGAGGGCGCTCGAGACGGGCATCGCGGACGCGTCCGCGGCCCAGCCCGGCGCGCTACCGGCGAGCGCGGCCCATGCCACCAGGCGCCGCGGCCAGCGCAGTTGCAGATGGGCACTGGCCCCACCGAGACGATTCATGTGATCGATTGTACGGAGCCCGTTGGTCCGCAATATCCCGCGTATGCGTTGCGCTCCCCGCCGCATCAAGTTCCGTGCGGCCGTGCCGAAGAAGCGGTCAGACCCTCGTCCACCAATGCAATGTCGCGGACATGCATTGCAGGTTCCCGGACCCGCTGCGGCCCCGTGCCCGTTGAACCGCTCACCATGATGTTTCGTCTGTCTCGCGCTTCGTTCTGGCTGGCGGCCGCTGTCGCGGCGCTAGCGCTGCTCGCGCCGGGCGGGCATGAAAACCTGCTGACCGGCATTGCGGTGGCCGCAAGCGCCGCGGCCTTCGGTTTGTGGCGCTCCGGCCTGTCGGCGCAGCGTCGCTTCAGTGCGGCCGCGGCAGGCGTTCGCGAGTCCGTCGTGCTGACCCAGTTTGCGTTGCTCGACGCTGCCGCGATGCTGGTGCAGCGCGCCGACGAAGCAACCTCGTTCGAGGCGGCTCTGCATGCCGTGGCTGGCGTGCTACGCGGTGAGCTTGGCGCGCGCAGCGCGAGTGTCCATGAAGTGCGCGACACCGATGCCGTGCACGCGCAGGTCGTCGACCTGATTGAAGCGCAACCCGGCTTTCGGGCCCGGGCCAGGCCGGTCCGGCTCGATGCTGCGCCGTTCGGCCGCGCAATTCGCACGCAGGTGGAGGCGGGCGATCCGCCCGGCGCCGTCGCCGTGCCCGTGCTCGAAGCTGGACGCGTCGTCGCGGTAGTCGCGTTGGGTGGCATCGACGTGCCGGTCGAGCCGCAGGCCCTGGCCGGGTTGCTCAAGCTCGCGCGACTGACTCTCTCGAGGCTGGCACCGACAGCGCGTACACCTCTGCACGGATTGAGCCTCGTCGGAAGAATCCAACCCGAATCGACGACCGTGCCGCATCCGCATGCCAATCCGGATCGCAAGGCGGCACATTTGCACGGACACGTGTTGATCATTGAGGACAGCGTGGTCCAGCCCGAGCTCAGCGCGCGCATGCTGCGACGCTTGGGATGCCGCGTGACACCGGCATCTGGCATGCTGGAGGGATTGAACGCGCTGGGTAAGACACAATTCGACCTAATCCTGCTCGATATTCACATGTCCGGCATGGGGGCAGCCGAGGGCCTGAAACGGCTGCGGCGCGGTGGCACACGCGTGATCGCCCTCACCGGCCCGGGCTTGCCGGGAGACACGCAACGACTTCGGGAGCTGGGTTTCGATGACCATGTTTGCAAACCGCTTCGCCAGAGCCAGATGCTCGCGCTGCTGAAACAGCACTTGCACCTGCGTGCGCCTGCCGAATCGCCGGAGTCGGGTGCCGCCATGCGCGACCCCGCGACGTCGTCCGCATCTGCCGAGCCGGTGCTCGACCCGGCCGCATTGGCGCGACTGACCGAGCTTGATCCGAACGGCGAGAACCGTCTCCTGGCGCGTGTGCTACAGGCATTCCAGACGTCGGTCGCGCGGCTGCGGCCGCAGGCCGACACGGCGCGATTGAGCGGCGATCAGGCTGGCCTGCGGCTCGTTGCCCACACCCTGAAGTCATCCTCGGCCAGCATCGGCGCGATGCAGCTGTCGCAACTGTGCGCGCAGATCGAGACCACCATTCGCACCGCCAACGGAGCCGATCTCGACACCCAGCTCGATGCGCTGGGCGCAGAACTCGATGCGGTGCTCGCCGCCATCGAACAACTGCTGAAGGAGCGTGCGTGATCGCGCGCATTGCCAGCGTCGACGATGATCTGCCCGAGCGCCCGAAGGTGCTGCTGGTCGACGACGACGAGGTCAATCTGCTGCTGACCTCGATCGCGTTGCGCGAGCAAGGCTTCACGATCACCGAGGCAACGAGCGGCGAGCAGGCGATCGCGATCCTGGCCGACTGGCTGCCCGACGTGGTCGTACTTGACGCGCTGATGCCCGGGCTCGACGGTTTCGAGACCTGCCGTGAGCTGCGTGTGCTGCCCGGCTTCGAATCGCTGCCGGTGCTAATGCTCACCGGCCTGGACGACGACGCCTCGATCACGCGCGCCTATGAAGCCGGCGCGACCGACTTCTTCGTCAAGTCCACGCAATGGAGCCTGCTCGCCGGGCGCCTGCGCTATTTGCTGCGCGCCTCGCGCACGCGCGCCGAGCTGGAGCGCAGCAAGTCACGGCTGGCGCGCGCGCAGGATCTGGCGCGCATGGGCAGCTTTGACTGGCGCCGCGGCCACGGAGGGCCGGTGTTCTCGGTCGAGGCGCTGCGCGTGTTCGGCATCGGCCCGAACGACGGCCTCGCGTTCCGGCCGCTGCTGCGCATGCTCTCGAACGACGAGCGTGGGGGCCTGGTGCAGGTGCTACACGAGGTCATGAAGCACAGCACCGTGCTCGCCACCGACATTCCGGCGACTTTGCACGACGGTCGCCAGCGCATCGTGCACGTGGAGGCCGAACCTGAGTTCAACGAGCACGGCAACCTGATCGGTTATTCGGGCATTGTCCAGGATGTGACCGATCGTCGGCTGGCCGAGGACAAGATCCGCCACCTCGCGAACTTCGATGTTCTGACCGGCCTGCCGAACCGGCGCCAGCTGATCTGGCGCGCCGAGCGCGCCCTCGAGCACGGCCGGCGCCTGGGGCACCAGGTCGCGCTGCTGCTGATCGACCTCGACCGCTTCAAGATCATCAACGACACGCTCGGCCACGGTGCTGGCGACGAGCTGCTGATGGAGGTCGCGCGACGGCTGCGTTCGTGCGTGCGCCATTCCGACCAGGTCACCGAGAGCTCGATCGAATCGCTGGGCTCGCGTTCGCACCGTTCGCTCGAAGCGGTCGGGCGGCTGGGCGGCGACGAGTTCGTCGCGCTGCTGCCCGAGGTCGCCGACGAGCGCGATGCCGAACGCGTCGCGTCGCGCATCCTCGACCTGATGCGCGAGCCGATCTTCGTCGGTGGGCAGGAGTGTTTCGTTACTGCCAGCGTCGGCATCGCGCTGTACCCGCGCGACGGATCGTCGGTCGCCGACCTAATGCGCAACTCCGACGTCGCGATGTACTCGGTCAAGTCGGCCGGGCGCAATTCGGCCTCGCTTTACCGGCCCGCGCTCGCCGGCATGGGTCGCGAAAAGCTCGAGCTCGAAAGCGCCTTGCACAAGGCCATCGAGCGCGACGAGCTCGTACTGCATTACCAGCCGAAGGTCGACGTGCGTGGCGCCAAGATGGTCGGCGCCGAGGCGCTGATGCGCTGGCGCCGCAACGGCGTGCTGGTGCCGCCGGGCGACTTCATTCCGATGGCCGAAGAAACCGGTCTGATTGTCCCGATGAGCGAATGGGCGATCCGCGAAGCGGCGCGTCAGGCGCGCATCTGGCAGGACAGCTTCGGCTTCGTCGACTCGATCGCGGTCAATCTGCCGAACCGCATGTTCGAGCGCACCGATCTGGTCGAATACATCCACAATGCCGTTACCACCTACGGAGTGCCGCACCACGCGATCGAGCTCGAAATCACCGAGACGGGCCTGATGAAGGATCTGCAGAACGTAATCCCGTCGCTGCACCGGCTCAACGAGATCGGCGTCGAGATCTCGATCGACGACTTCGGCACCGGCTATTCGTCGCTCGCCTACCTCACGACGCTGCCGATCAGCGAATTGAAGATCGACCGCAGCTTCGTGCGCGATCTGGGCATGACACCGCAGAGCTCGGCCGTCGTCACCGCGATCATCGCACTGGCGCGCTCGCTCGGCCTGCGCGTAATCGCCGAAGGGGTCGAGAACCTGCGCCAGATGGAAGTGCTGCACCGCCTGGGCTGCGGCGTGATGCAAGGCTTTCTGTTCAGCCGGCCGCAGCCGCCGGAAGACGTCGAAAAGTGGTTGCAGCAGACCGTGCTGCCTCGCAAGGCGCCATGGATCGGCAAGGCCGGCGACGCCGAAATCGCCGAGGTGTTGCGCTTCGCTGACGGGCGCGATCCGCGCGCCAAGCCGGTGGGTTGAGTCGTTGGTTCCATGGAAGCGACACGCCCCGCGCCGCTGAGTGGCAGTGCCCCCGACACCGCACAGATCGCGAAGGGCGCGTTGCGCCGTCTCGCGCTCGACAAGCTCGAACCGACGCCCGACAACTACGCGCGTGCCTACCGCCAGGAGGCGGGCGAGCCGCCCGTGCCCGCCGAAGGCGCCGCGATTGCCGGGCTGATCGAGCGCATCGTGCGCGGCATCGAGCGGGGCAGCAAGGGCTGGACCGCGGCGCGCAAGAAGGAGAGCCTGCAACGTGTGCTCGATGGCAGCCGCAGCGACGCGAAGCGCCTGCAGCAACGCCTGACGCAGCTTGTGGCGAGTTGGGATACGGATCCGGCCGACTCCGCCGCGACGGCACGCGACGACAATGCGCCGATTGAGGCGTCGCCGAGCGCCATGATGGCATTCGATGGCATGGCAGTGCTGCCCTGGGGTCGCGCCGTCGATGCGCTGGGCGGTACCGTGCAGCAGGCCTTGCCATCGGTCGATGCCGCGCCGCACGAGATCGCGACGGCGCTGGCTGCACTCACCGAGCGCCTGATCGGCAACGCGGCCACGCCCGAACTCGTTGCCGAACTCGAAGCCTTGTGTCAGCGCGCCGCGCCCGTGCTGCAACACCGCCATCGCCTCGTCGATCAGCTCGGCGAGCTGTGCCGCGAACTGACGGCAAGCCTGACTGATCTGGCCGAGGACGACAGCTGGGCCCGGGGTCAGTGCGAAGCGATGCAGGTCAAGATCGACGAAGGCCTCAGCGCCCGCGGCGTGCGCGCGGTCAGCGAGCTGCTGCGCGACACGCGCGAGCGTCAGAGCCAGCTGCGCACCGAGCGAGCGCATGCGCGCGATTCGCTCAAGGGGCTGATCAACCAGATGCTCAGCGAGCTCGACCAGCTCGGCTCGCACACCGGCAATTTCCACGACAGCGTTAGCCGCTACTCCGGCGTGATCGAAAAGGCCGACTCGCTCGAGAGCCTGGCCGGTGCGGTGCGTGAAATGGTCGAGGAGAGCCGCACCGTGCAGGCGCTGGTGCGACAGACCCAGGCGCGGCTGCACGAGGAGCACAGCAGGGCGCACGGCTTGACCCAGCGCGTGAACGAGCTCGAGACCGAGATGCGGCGTTTGTCGGACGAGGTCTCGACCGACCAGTTGACGCAGATCGCGAACCGGCGCGGGCTGATGCACGCGTTCGACACCGAACGCGCGCGGCTCGAACGCTCCGGCAGCGCGTTGGCGATCGGCCTGCTCGATATCGACAATTTCAAGCGCCTGAACGACACCTTCGGTCATGGCGTCGGCGACGAGGCCCTGAAGGCGCTCGCCAGCGTCGTGAGCAAGACGCTGCGCCCAACCGACCAGGTGGCGCGCTATGGCGGCGAGGAGTTTGTCGTGCTGCTGCCCGATACGCCCGCCGACGAGGCACAGCAGATCCTGACGCGCCTGCAGCGTTCGTTGACCGGTGGCCTTTTCATGCACGAACAGAAGCAGGTGTTCGTGACTTTCTCGGCCGGCGTCAGCGCGTACCGCGTCGGCGAGCGCATCGAAGACGCGCTTGAGCGCGCCGACCAGGCGCTGTACGAGGCGAAGCGCAGCGGCAAGAACCGCACTTGTGTGGCTTGAGCCCCCGGCGCGCCAAGGGTGCTCAGGCCGCCTGGCAGCGGCACGACGTCCCGAAGCTCAGCAGCCCTTGAGGCTGCCACTACTGGCGCCGCGACCCGCCTGCGCGAGTACTGCGACGACCGCTTCACGGTCGCTCAGGCGCTGCGCCTTGGCCATCGCACTGGCCTGCACGGCCTGGATTTCCAGTGTCGACTTACTCGCTTGGCCGCTGCACGCGAGCAGGTACACCACGTGCCGCGAGGTGCCGAGCGTCGCGCCGGTCTGGGTTGCGACGCGCGGGCCCATCGCCATTAGGTCGTCATAACTCATGCCGACGCGCGGAGCGACTTCGGTCAGGTGCTTGGTTTCAGTCCGGCCGATGAAGAACACCGCGACGAAGGCCACGGCGAGACCGACTCCTACAACCGTGGCGATATGTTTGATCATGCTTGTGCGCCCCCCCTGGTACGTCGATGGTACAAGCCTTGGGGTCAGCGCGTGCGCAACTCATGGCAACGCGGACAAATAGCGTTGCGTCAGCCTGAGCGCAAGCCGCGCGCGGGCCTGCGCCGTCAGCCCACGCGAGTGCATCGGGATCTCCAGACTCAGCGGCGCTTGCGGCGGCAACGCCGCGAGGATGCCGCGCAAGTCCAGCCCGCCTTGGCCGGGCGGGAGGCGTTCTGTGCGGGCCTGGCGCAGCAGCCCGTCGAGGTCCGCGGGGCGTTCGGCCGGCGCGTCGCAGAACTGGGCGTAGGCCAGGTGCTCGGGCGCCACCTGCGCGATTTGTGCCGCGTGGTTGCCACCGCGATCGAAATGAATCGGGTCGATCAGCACGCCGGCATTCGGCTGCCCGCACTCGGCCACGATGCGCGCGGCCTGCGTGAAGTCGCTCGTATCGGTCCACGGCATCGGCTCCAGGTAGACGGCGAGGCGCAGCGGGGCGGCCAGCTCGCACAGCGCTGCCAGGCGCGCGCCGAGCCGGGCCTCGTCCGGGTCGTTCCCGGCAACGAGCACATGGCGGGCGCCGAGGCGCGCGCCGGTTTCCAACAGTGTTGCGTAGCCGCGAACGTCGGTGTCGGGTCGAAGGCGCAGGATCTCGACGTCCAGGACGCGGATGCCGGTGTCCTTGAGCGCCGCAGCGACCTCGCGCACCATCGGCGTGTCGCCGACCACATCCCAGGTGGGCTCGTCGGTCGTGGCCGGCGACAGCCGCAGGCCCACATGCGAATAGCCGGCCGCGGCCGCGCAGCGCACCATCGCGACCGGCGAGAGTTCGAGCACTGTCAGCGCGGCGAGCGAGAGCTCACGCATCGATCGATCAGCTACAAGATGGGCCGCAGCGACCGCAGCGCTTCGCGCAGCGCCGGCAGCAGCTCGTCGGTGAAGCGCTGCGACGCGTGGCCTTGCAAGTTCACCGTCATACCGATTGCGCCGACGCATTCGCCCTTGCGATCCTTCACGGCGACGGCGATGCCGGCC
This sequence comes from Rhizobacter sp., assembly GCA_025360945.1. Taxonomy (GTDB): domain Bacteria; phylum Pseudomonadota; class Gammaproteobacteria; order Burkholderiales; family Burkholderiaceae_C; genus LMDS01. The sequence goes on from JANYBE010000493.1 coordinate 7,256, forward strand.
AGACCGAGGTCCAGTTGCTGCTCGGTGGTCCAGTAGTCCATCGCGCGCGCCGCTTGCACTTGCTCGCGAAAACGCTGCGGGTCGGTCACGGTGTGGGCCGTGAAACCTGCAAAGTCGTGCTCGGCGATCCACCGGTCGAGCCGTGCATCGGGCCAGGTCGACAGCATCGCCACCCCAGGCGTGACCACATGGGCCGGCACCCGTACGCCCACCTGGTAGCCGATCGAGATGAAGCGCGGTGAGTTGCTGCGCGCCAGGTAGACCACCTCGTGGCCGTCGAGGCTGCTGAAGTTGACAGTCTCGCCCGATTGCATCGAGACGCGCTGGATGAATGGTTGCACGAGCCGCGGCAGCCGCGCCGCGCCGAGATAGCTCTGCCCCAGACGCAGTACGCGAGGCTTGAGCCAGAACTGCTTGCCATCGCTCCCGGCATAGCCGAAGTGCACAAGGCTTAGCAGGAACCGCCGTGCCGCCGTGCGCGACATGTCGGTGCGCACTGCGGCTTCCGATGGCGTCAGCCGCGGGTGGTCGTCGTCGAAGGCCTCGATCATGCGTAGGC
>JANYBE010000261.1 GCA_025360945.1 Rhizobacter sp.
GAGAACGAGAAGGTCGCCGAGCGCGTGATGGACAACAACGACCTCGAGAAGGAGCGCGGCATCACGATCCTGTCGAAGAACTGCGCGGTCGAGTGGAAGGGCACGCACGTCAACATCGTTGACACCCCGGGCCACGCCGACTTCGGCGGCGAGGTCGAGCGTGTGCTGTCGATGGTCGACTCGGTACTTCTCCTGGTCGACGCGGTCGAAGGCCCGATGCCCCAGACGCGCTTCGTGACCAAGAAGGCGCTAGCGCTGGGCCTCAAGCCCATCGTCGTGGTCAACAAGGTCGACCGGCCAGGCGCGCGCGCCGACTACGTGATCAATGCGACGTTCGAGCTGTTCGACAAGCTGCACGCGACCGAAGAGCAGCTCGATTTCCCGGTCGTGTTCGCCTCCGGGTTGAACGGCTGGGCGACTCTGACGCAGGGCGAGATCGGCACCGATCTCGCGCCGCTGTTCGACACGATTCTGAGCCACGTACCGGCGCACGCCGGTGAGCCCGACGCACCGTTGCAACTGCAAATCTGCTCGCTCGACTACTCCACGTATGTCGGGCGCATCGGCATCGGCCGCGTCAACCAGGGCACGCTCAAGCCGATGCAGAACGTCTCAGTCTTCGCCGGCCCGGAGAGTACGCCGTTCAACGCCCGCGTCAATCAGGTGCTGAAGTTCGAGGGGCTGGAACGCCAGCAAGCGACCGAAGCCGGCCCGGGAGATATCGTGCTGATCAACGGCATCGAGAACATCGGCATCGGCGTGACACTGACCGACATCGAGAATCCGGTGCCGCTGCCGATGCTCAAGGTCGACGAGCCGACGCTGACGATGAATTTCTGCGTCAACAACTCGCCGCTGGCCGGCCGTGAAGGCAAGTTCGTGACCAGCCGTCAGCTCTGGGACCGGCTGCAGCGCGAGCTGCAAAGCAACGTCGCGCTGCGCGTGAAGGAGACCGACGAAGACGGCATCTTCGAGGTGATGGGTCGCGGCGAACTGCACCTGACGATCCTTCTCGAAACGATGCGCCGCGAGGGCTATGAACTCGCCGTGTCGAAGCCTCGCGTCGTGTTCCACATGGAAGGCGAGGAGCGCCTCGAGCCGATCGAACAAGTCACGGCCGACGTCGAAGATCAGCACCAGGGCGCGGTGATGCAAGCGCTTGGCGAACGCCGGGCCGAACTCGTCAACATGGAGCCGGACGGCATGGGCCGCGTGCGCCTGGAGTACAAGATTCCGGCGCGTGGCCTGATCGGCTTCCAGAACGAGTTCCTGAACCTGACGCGCGGCACCGGCCTGATCAGCAACATCTTCGACAGCTACGAGCCCTTCAAGGGCGAGATCGAAGGCCGCAAGAACGGCGTGCTGATCAGTCAGGACGACGGCGAAGCGGTGACGTATTCGCTCGGCAAGCTCGACGACCGCGGCCGCATGTTCGTGAAGGCAGGCGATCCGTTGTACGAAGGCATGATCATCGGCATCCACTCCCGCGACAACGACCTCGTGGTAAATGCGGTGCGCGGCAAGCAGCTGACGAACTTTCGCGTCTCGGGCAAGGAAGACGCGATCAAGATCACGCCGCCAATCATCCTGACGCTCGAATACGCAGTCGAGTTCATCGCCGACGACGAGCTGGTCGTATCACGCCGAAGTCGATCCGCATTCGCAAACGGCATTTGAAAGAGCACGACCGCAAGAAGGCGTCACGTACCAGCGCCTGATAGAACAGACGGCCCTGCGGGACCGTTTTGCATGCGAAAAGCGCATGCAAAGAATGCGAATTCAGCGTTTGCGCAGCCTGTGCGAAGCGCCGAGTAAGCGGGGCATGAACACCTCGTTTTCACCCTTCTTCGCGCCGGCCCGCCGGCCATCCGCCCGCAACGACCTGATCACATTGAGCGACGGCCGCCGCGTCACACTCGCGCCGATCAGCCCGCTGGACGCACCAGCCGAACGCGCGTTCGTAGGGGCGCTGTCGCTGACCTCGCGTTATCGGCGCTTCCATTTCGGTTTGCGCGAGCTCTCGCCCGAAGCGTCGCGTGCAATGACCGAGATTGATCAGCACCACCATGTCGCCTTTGTCGCGCGCGCCAGCGACGACGATGACGCGGCAATCGTCGCCGATGCCCGCTATGTGATGCGCGCCGACAGCGCTGATGCCGAGTTCGCGATCGCCGTCGCCGACGAGTGGCAGGGCGCAGGGCTCGGCCGGGCGTTGCTGATGCGGCTGGCCGCCCACGCGCGCCAGAATGCGGTACAACGCCTGTTCGGCGACGTGCTGTGGGGCAATCCGGCGATGCTTGCGCTCGTGTGCAGCCTCGGCGCCGCGTTGCGCCGCAATCCGGGTGACTCGACAGTAGTGCGCGTCGAGTTCGTGTTCGGCGAGAACGCCGCGGATCGTGTACTCTGCGCGTCCGCGCGGGCTTGAAAACCCCGTGCGACAGACTCACATCACCGTCATGCGTACCTACGACAAGCTGATCGCCACGATTCGTGCCCGCCGAAGCGCGGGGAGCTTGCGCTCGCCCTTCGGCGCCACGTCGGCAAGGTGCATTCGCACCCTCTTGCAAGTCAGCGGCTGAGCCTGCGGCGAATCTCGCTCTGAAGGCTGGGCCTTCAGGTACTCACGAGATTCGCATGAATACCAACTCAAAAAACTCGCGCAGAAATCTGCGCAACATCGGCATCATCGCCCACGTCGATGCCGGCAAGACCACGACCACCGAACGCATCCTGTTCTACACCGGCGCGAACCACCGCGTCGGTGAGGTCCACGACGGCAACACGACGATGGACTTCGACCCGCAGGAGCGGGCGCGCGGCATCACGATCAACAGCGCCGCCACGACCGTGTTCTGGCACGGCGCGCAGATCAACATCATCGACACACCCGGGCACATCGATTTCAACATCGAGGTAAACCGCTCGCTGCGCGTGCTCGACGGCGCCGTGGTCGTGTTTGACGGCGTGGCCGGCGTCGAGCCGCAGACCGAGACCAACTGGCGTCTGGCCGACAGGTACCACGTGCCGCGCCTGGCATTCATCAACAAGCTCGACCGCGTCGGCGCCGACTACCTGCGCGTCGTGCAGATGCTGCGCGAGCGACTCGGCGTGACACCGCTGCCGCTGCAGCTACCGATCGGTGCCGAGGACACGTTCCGCGGCGTTGTGGATCTACTCGATCGGCGTGCGCTGCTGTGGAGCGGCGTTGCGGGTGAGCCGTTCGAGATCGCGTCGATTCCCGACGCGATGACCGCGGCTGCCTCCGCGTGGCGCGAGCGCTTGATCGAAGCCGTCGTCGAACAGGACGACGTGTTGCTGGCCGCGTGGCTAAACGGCATTGAGCCCTCGGTCGATCAGCTGCGTGCGGGCATCCGGCGCGGCACGCTCGCGGGTGCCTTCGTGCCGGTGCTGGCCGGTTCGGCCTTCAAGAACCGCGGTGTCGAGGCGCTGCTGGATTCAATCGTCGAGTACCTGCCCGCGCCGGGCGAAGTTGCTGTTGACGACGCGCAACCCGAATCGGACCCCGATGGCCCGCTGGCCGCGCTCGCCTTCAAAGTCGTCGCCGACGAGCACGGTGCGATGACTTTCGTGCGCGTGTATCGCGGGCGCCTGGCTCCGGGCGATGCCGTGCTCAACACGAATACCGGTCGCACGGAACGCGTCTCGCGTTTGTACGAGGTGCACGCCGACAAGCATGAAGAACGCGCGTCGCTGCAAGCGGGAGACATCGCGGCCATCGTCGGCCTGAAGGACACGCTGACCGGCCACACGCTCACCGCCAACACGCCGGCGGCGCGTGCGCATCCGCTCGTGCTCGAGCAGATTAGCATTCCTGAGCCGGTGATCGACATCGCGGTGGAGCCGAACACGCAGGCAGACTCGCAGCAGCTCGGCAAGGCCTTGCATGCGCTGGTGAAGGAAGACCCGAGCCTTCGCGTTAGCCATGACGCCGAATCGGGCCAGACGATCCTGTCCGGCATGGGTGAGTTGCAGCTGGAGGTCACGCTCGAGAAGCTGCGCGCTCGCCATCATGTCGAGGTGAGGGCGGGGCGGCCGCAGGTCGCCTACCGCGAGACGATCTCGCGGCCCGCGCGCGTCACGCACCTGCACAAGAAGCAGAGCGGCGGGCCGGGGCAGTATGCCGAGGTCACGCTCGAGTTGGTGCCGTTGGCGCGCGGCGAGGGCGTTCGCTTTCGCAGCGAGGTGGTTGGCGGGGCAATTCCGCGCGAGTACATTCCGGCCGTCGAAGCCGGCGTGCGGCGCGCGGCGCTCGCGGGTGTGGCGGCGGGCTTCGCGGTCGTCGACTTCGAAGCCGTGCTGCTGGACGGGCGCTTCCATGAGCGCGATTCGTCGACGCTCGCGTTCGAGCTTGCGGCCGTCGCGGCGTTTCGCGAGGCGGCTGCACGTGCGTTGCCCCAAGTTCTCGAGCCGGTAATGAGCGTGGAAGTCATAACGCCGTCCGAGCACCTCGGTGACGTGATCGGCGATTTGCACCGGCGCCGCGCCGCGATCCGCAGCCAGGAGCCGCGCGGCACGGCCAGCGTAGTGCAAGCGCACGTGCCGCTGAAGGAGATGTTCGCCTACATCGGCAACCTGCGCGCGCTCTCGTCGGGCCGCGCGCAGTACTCGATGCAGTTCGATCACTACGCGGTCGCTGCAGCGCACGTCGCCGCCGAGGCGATGGCGGCCTGAGCACGAGGCAAGCGGGAGGAGGCCGGGGCGTGCGCGCGGCCTCCTGATTTGTGCTCTTCGTTGCGCAGTGCTAAAGGCGGATACTCGCGCCCACATTGCGTCGACCCAAAGGACTACCCGCCATGGCTCTTGCCGATACTGCATCCAAGTCTGCGCCCGCTGCGCAACACTATACGTTCGAGGAGAAGCGCAAGCGCATCTTCGCGATCGTCGCCGCCTCGAGCGGCAACCTGGTCGAGTGGTTCGACTTCTACGTCTACGCTTTCTGCGCGATCTACTTTGCGCCGGCGTTCTTCCCAAAGTCCGACCCGACCGCGCAGCTGCTCAACACGGCGGGTGTGTTCGCCGCCGGCTTCCTGATGCGGCCAATCGGAGGCTGGCTGTTTGGCCGCATCGCCGATCGCCGCGGCCGCAAGACCTCGATGGTGACTTCGGTGCTGATGATGTGCGCTGGCTCGCTGCTGATAGCCTGCCTGCCAACCTATGCCACGATCGGCGCGTGGGCGCCCGCTCTGCTGCTGGTGGCACGGCTGTTTCAGGGCCTGTCGGTCGGTGGCGAATACGGGACGACCGCCACCTACATGAGCGAAGTCGCCCTGAAGGGTCAGCGTGGCTTCTTCTCGTCGTTCCAGTACGTGACGCTGATTGGCGGCCAGCTGCTCGCGGTGCTGGTCGTCGTCGTGTTGCAGCAAGTTCTGGACGAGCCCGAGTTGAAGGCCTGGGGCTGGCGCATCCCATTCGTGATCGGGGCAATTACCGCGGTCATCGCGTTGCTGCTGCGTCGCACGCTGCACGAGACCTCGACGGCTGCGACACGCGCCAGCAAAGACGCGGGCAGCGTCGCGGCGCTGTTTCTCAGCCACAAGACGGCGTTCTTCACGGTGCTCGGCTACACCGCCGGCGGCTCTCTGATCTTCTACACTTTCACGACTTACATGCAGAAGTACCTGGTCAACTCGGCCGGCATGACGATCAAGACGGCGAGCAACGTGATGACCGGTTGCCTGTTCGTCTACATGTGCATGCAGCCGCTATTTGGCGCCTTGTCCGACCGCATCGGGCGGCGCAACAACATGCTGTTGTTCGGGGCGATCGGCGCCGTGATGACGGTACCTATCTTGACCGCGCTGCAAAGCGTTACGAACCCGGTTGTCGCGTTCGCACTGATCACGCTGGCACTGGCCGTCGTGAGCTTCTACACCTCGATCAGCGGCATCGTGAAGGCTGAGATGTTCCCGCCTGAAGTGCGGGCGCTCGGCGTCGGCCTGGCCTATGCCGTCGCCAATGCCTTGTTCGGCGGCTCGGCCGAGTACGTCGCACTCGGGCTCAAATCAGTCGGGCACGAAACCGTCTTTTACTGGTACGTGACCGGGATGATGGTGCTGGCCTTTGTGGTCAGCTTGCGGTTGCCGCGCCAGGCGAGCTATTTGCATCACGAGCACTGAGCCCGACTCACGTTCGGGCCGCAGTGGCTCACTGTCCGGCGGGCGTAGCGGGACGCAGCAGCTGCGTGAACGGTTTGCCGCCGTTGCGCGGTGCGACACGGGCAGTGCGTACCAGGTCCGCGCCGGCGACGTCTTCGCCCGCTGGGACAAGTTGGCCGTCGGCGCGAGCGCGTAGCGTCTCGGCCTTCACCTCGGCCCGTATGAGGGTCGATGTCGCCGAGTTGGCCGCCACCATGCTGTGTTCGTCATCACCGGTCTCGCCCGCGGGCTCGAGAGTGCCCGCCCCACGCGCCGCAATGACCTGACGGCGGACCTCGTCACGGGTGACGGTCCATGCGGTGCGCGCCCGGGCGGCCTGGTAGTCGGCGGCATCGCCCGCCGGGCGCGGGTGTCCGGCCGCGCGTGCGGCGACCAGCGAATGCGCTACCTCAAAGCGCGTGACGGGCGCCGAAGCGGCGGAAAGGTTCGGCTGCCATGGCCGCGCAGGCCGCGATCGCCGCAGTGCTGAGGGCGAGCAAGGCCGACGCCGGCCGCACGATGACCGAGATCGTCTCGGCCGAGCAGAGCGTTGGCATCGGCCAGATCAACAGCTCGGTCAGCGAGCTCGATCAGATGACGCAACAAAACGCCGCGCTCGTCGAGCAGTCCGCCGCCCCGCCGAATCGCTCAAGAACCAGGCCACCAAGCTGGCCCGTGTCGTCGCCGCGTTCCAGCTCGAACCGGGCGCGTCGACCAGGTGCTGACCTGGCGAGCACGCCCGACCAGGGTTCTCTCTTCAAGCGAACATCCCATACTCAAGAACCTCAGCTTCAAGCGCGAGTTCGGCCTGCTTGCAACTTGCGCATCTCGGCGAACGTGACCGGAGATTTCGTGAACGTGACCGATTTCGATAGCATGCTTGGTTGCGCGCAGAGGAGCGGTGAGTAGGTGAAGACTATCCGCGGGCCCGTCGCGGTCGGCCGGTCAACGCGCAGCGGGGGTCGCGGGCCTGGGCATGGCGATGCTCTATCCGAATTTGAGCGCAGCGGTGGCCGACATCGCGCACCCGAACTGGCGTGTGTCCGCGATCGGCATCTATCGCTTCTGGCGCGACCTGGGCTAGCCCAAGGCTAGCCCGTCTTTCTCACTTTTCAGTGGATAACCTGTGAGTTGCGCGTCAAGCGCAGCGCAAGCGGTTGATCTGCAATGAGGGCGTGGCGACGTAGTCTGTAGTGGAGACCTTGGTCCTTGCGCCCGGTACTACGAGTACGCAGAATTTAGGTCCATGTTCCTGCGCTGCAACCGACGCCGACTGTGTGACGGGCCCGGGGCGCCGATGTCAAGTTGATCCATGTCCCGAGGAGGCAGAGGCCATGGCGTCCCGGTCGATGCTTCAGCGCAACAGCAGGCGCGAACCTCCCGCCGACTCGGCCGCGATCCCGCCGATCTCGGCCGCGGCCGCGAAGCCGTGACGGCGAAAGACCGCCAGAACGTCGTTGACCGCATTGGCGTCGCACGAGACCAGCAGGCCGCCGCTGGTCTGGGGGTCGGTCAGCAGGGCGCTGTCGACCGCAGAGAAGCCTTCAGGCAGTTGCACGTCGGCGCCGTAGCCGGCCCAGTTGCGGCCCGACGCGCCGGTGACCATGCCTTGCGCGGCGAGTTCGCGCACGCCCTCGAGCATCGGCACGCGGGCCCACTCGAGCGCCACGACGGCCTTCGCGCCGCGCGCCAGTTCCAGCGCATGGCCGGCGAGACCGAAGCCCGTCACGTCGGTCAATGCATGGACGCCATCCAGCGCTGCGAGGTCCGGGCCGGGGGTGTTGAGCTGCGTAGTGGTCGCGATCATCAGCGCGTAGCCCTCGGCCGATAGCGCTTCCTTCTTCAGCGCCGCAGACAGAACACCGACGCCCAGCGGTTTGCCCAGGACCAGTCGATCGCCGACTCGCGCGTCGGCATTGCGCTTGACGCGCTTGGGATGTACCACGCCTATCGCTACCAGCCCGTAGATCGGCTCGACCGAGTCGATCGTGTGGCCGCCGGCAATCGGGATGCCCGCCTCGCGGCAGGTCGACTCCCCGCCTTCGAGAATCTTGGCGATCACCTCGGTCGACAGCACGTTGATCGGCATGCCCACCAGCGCGAGCGCCATGATCGGCTTGCCGCCCATTGCATAGACATCGCTGATCGCGTTCGCGGCGGCGATGCGGCCGAAGTCGAACGGGTCGTCGACGATCGGCATGAAGAAGTCGGTGGTCGCGATCAGCGCGATCTCGTCGGTCAGTTGGTAGACGGCCGCGTCGTCGGCGGTCTCGATGCCGACGAGCAGTTCCGGCGGCATCGGCATGCGGTTCGTGTTCTTCAGAATTTCGCTGAGCACGCCCGGCGCGATTTTGCAGCCGCAGCCGCCGCCGTGCGACAGCGAGGTCAAACGAGGCGAGGCAGCGGCGGGAATGGGGGTCGTCATCGGGGCTTCTCCAGCAATTCGTCGAGCAACGTGATCAGAGTGGCCTGTTCGCGCGTCCGCTCGAACAGCGGTGCGCGGGCGTCACATTGCCCGCGCAGTTCTTCCAGTATCGCTGGCTGGTCGCGGCAGCGCTCGATCAGGGAGGCAAGACCCTTGGCGTCACCCGGCTCGAAATACCCCGCGTAGCCGGCGCCCAGTATGCCGACGTTGCCGGATATGCGCGTGGCGAGAACCGGCGTGCCGCTGCGTATGGCTTCCATCACCACATGGGCGCCACCTTCCATCCGACTTGTGTGAATGAGAACGTGAGCGCTCTGGATCCGTCGTCGCGTCGTCTCATGGGGGAGCGCTCCCAGCCAGCGGTAGTGCCGGCAACTGTGTTGCAGGGCTCGAGCTTCCTCGCCCAGCGCGAGATCGAGCGCATCGCCGACGTGATCGAACAGGAGGTCGCCGCGGTTCGCGAGCAGCAGCGCGGCGCCGAAGTAGGTCCGCGGGTCCTTCTCGTCGCGCAGGTGGCCGACCATCACGCATCGAAGGTGCTGGGTCGTCTTGGCCAGCGGTGCCCGTGCCGTGGTCGATTGAAAACACGCGATCGCCTTGGTGCGGTGCTGCGCCGGGAGATCCTCGATGGCGCGTTCGTGAAGCACGACTAGTCGGTCCGCCAGCTCAAGCGACCGGTGCGCTCGGAGATCGACATGAATGTCGCGATAAAGGTCAGTGCCGGTCAGCACCACCACCTGCGGGTGCCCTGGTCTCTCCGCTGCCCACCGGCTGATCGAGTCGGCGGACCGCCGCGCATGGAGCGCTATCAGCGCATCCGCCGGCTCGCCTCGCCAGTGGTCCATCAACTCCACTCGATAATGGGGGCGCAACATCTGTGACCATCGCCTGGCGGTCTGCCAGTTGCCGTTGTTGGCGCTGGCGAGGGCGGGCGTCACGATGCAGATCGAGGAACTGAACATGGACTCCGTTATACCGGCAGTCGAATCCGGGGTACGAAGCAGCGCCACCTTGCCGATCCACGTCAGGCACGTCGGTCGAGAGGCGCTGCAGGCCGCATTGATGTCCGGTCGCGAGCAACTGCTCGCCTTGTTCGATGGCTTCGAGAGTGCGCTGGGCCGGGACGGCTTGCGTATCGGGTTCGATCCAGTTCTGAACCTGCCGCTCTGGGAACTGGGTCACATCGGCTGGTTTGAAGAATACTGGTTGTCGCGCAATCCCGACCGGCAGCGCGGTGTCGCTTGCGATCCCGGCGCGAGCCGAGCCGCGTCCGCGCTTCCCGATGCCGACAAGCTTTATGACTCGTCGAACGTCCTACACGCGCAACGTTGGGTGCTGGACCTCCCCGGCGTGGAAGCGACGCGTGGCTATCTTGCTGAAGTCCGCGAGTCGACGCTGTGCCTTTTGCATGACAGCGGCGAGAGCGACGGCGAGCTCTACTTCTTTAGGCTCGTGCTGCTGCACGAGGACATGCACCGCGAGGCCTGGCATTTCATGGCGCAGCACCTTGGTGTCGACCTGGGCCTGGCGATGGTGGGCAGGGCGCCGAAACCCATTGGTGCCCACGGCGAATGGCTGGTGGCTGGCGGTGTTCACGCGCTCGGCTACGATGGCGGCGGTTTCGCCTTTGACAACGAAATGCGTGCTCATCCCGTGGCTCTCGATGAGTACTCGATCGACCGGGCGCCGGTGTCATGGAGCCGTTTCCTGCCCTTCATTCGATCGGGAGGTTACGAGACAGAGAATCTCTGGACGGCTGCCGGATGGGCGTGGCGCAGGCGTCAAGAACGGACCCATCCCGTGCATGTACGGCCAACCGAGCGCGGATGGCAGCAGCGGCGTTTTGGCGAGTGGGTGGCCCTTGATCCGGACACTCCCGCGCTGCACCTCAGCGCGCATGAAGCCGAGGCATGGTGCCGCTGGGCAGGCAGGCGTCTACCAAGCGAGGCCGAATGGGAGGCTGCTGCGCTGCAAGCCGCCGGCCAGAATGAGCCGTTCGAATGGGGAGACGTTTGGGAATGGACGGCCAGCCCGTTCGTGCCGTACGCCGGCTTCGCGCCGCACCCGTACCGGGATTACTCTCAGCCCTGGTTCGATGGGCGGCCGGTGCTGCGCGGCGGCTCGTTTGCCACCGCGCAGCACATGAAGCATCCGCGCTACCGCAACTTCTTCGCTGCGGACCGCACCGACGTGTTCGCGGGCTTCCGGTCGTGCACGCTGATGCAAGGTCAATCGCCGCTTTCCGACGGCGGCCTGTCTTCCGCGCTGTAATTCGATCTGCTTCTGGCTGTGACCTCATGAACAAACTCCTTCGCACTGTTTTCTGGCGACCACTGCTCGCGTTTCTCTTCGTGGCCTTGACCACGCATGCGCACGCCCAGCCGGTGTTGCGCGTCACCGCCATCCCCGACGAGTCGCCGACCGAACTCGCGCGCAAGGCGGCTCCGCTCGTCAAGTACCTCGAAGCCAAACTCGGCGTGAAGGTCGAATTCACGCCGGTGACCGACTACGCTGCAGCGGTCGAGACGCTGATCAATGGCAAGGTCGACCTCGCCTGGTTCGGCGGCTTCACGTTCGTGCAGGCCTCGGCGCGCTCGGGCGGCAAGGTGATCCCGCTGGTGCAACGCGAAGAAGACGAACGCTTTCGCTCGGTGTTCATCACCGCCGACCCGGCCATCAAGACCCTGGCCGACCTGAAAGGCAAAGATGTGAGCTTCGGCGCGCAAAGCTCGACCAGCGGCCACCTGATGCCGCGCAGCGTGCTTCTCGGAGCCGGCATCGACCCCGATAAGGACTTCAAGCGCGTCGCGTACAGCGGTGCGCATGACGCGACCATCGCCGCAGTCGCCGCCGGCAAGGTGCAGGCCGGCGCGCTGAACATCTCGGTGTGGGAGAAGTTCGTCGCCGACAAGAAGGTCGACTCCGACAAGGTGCGCGTGTTCTTCACGACGCCGCCGTATTACGACTACAACTGGTCGGTGAGCGCCGCGATGCCCGAGGCACTGCGCGCCAAGCTGACGCAGGCGTTTCTCGCGCTCGACCGGAGCACGCCCGAAGGCAAAGAGATCCTCGACCTGCAGCGTGCCACCCGTTTCGTGCCGACGCGGGCCGAGAACTACAAGGGCATCGAGGCCGCCGCGAAGAGCGCGGGCCTGCTCTGACATGACCCTCACCTGACCACGATCCGCTGCCCGTGGACATCGACCTGCAGACCGTGCACGCGCGGCACCCGGCCGCCGCGAAAGGCACGAGCGCGCTGCGCGGTGTCAGCCTT
>JANYBE010000264.1 GCA_025360945.1 Rhizobacter sp.
CCCCCCGCGCCAGAATGGTTGTCGTTCCTTTAGATCTTGTATCTGAGGTTCAGGGTCTCAGATAGTGGTGGGAGGCGGTGGAGCTTGTGGTCGAAGGTCGGCGCGGTGGTCAACGCAACGCGTTGTCCACGGCAAGCCGGCCGGTGCGCGAAGCGCATCGTCCACAAATCCACGGCCTGATACCGCGCCGAGTTCGGCCCGGATTCCTGGAACCTGTTTCAACAAGCAGGGGGCGACGAGAGAACACATTGGCACGATACGGACAAGCATTCAAAGACAGGGCGGTGGCGCGATTGCTGCCACCGGAGAGCGCGGCGTTGGACGACGTCTCGCGTGATGTTGGCATCGGCGTGGACACGCTGGTTCGCTGGCGCAGTGATTCGATGAGCAAGCCCGGGCGCGATCGGGTCTGGACCGCGGCGGCACGGTTTGATGCCGTGCTGACCACCGCGGCCATGGACGAGGCCGGCAAGAGCGCCTGGTGCCGCGCGCACGGCACGTACGCGCAGCAACTTGCCACTTGGCAGCTCAACGCCACCCAGGCACTGGCCGAGCCCGGGGAGGCCCGTGCCAGCCCACTGCAGACCAAGCAGGATCGTCGGCGCATCAAGGAGCTCGAGCGCGAGTTGCTGCGCAAGGACCGCGCGCTGGCCGAGACAGCCGCCTTGTTGGTACTGTCAAAAAAAGCCAAGGCGATCTTCAACGCGGGCGAGGCCGAATGATTGGCCTCGAAGATCGCCAGTCTCTTGCCCTGGGAATTCACATCGCGCACGACAGTGGCGCGCGACTGCACCTGGCTTGCCAGATCGTAGGCATTGACCTGCGCACCCTGCAGCGCTGGAAGGCCGGCGACGGCCTTGTAGCGGGCGATAGCAGGCCGCTGGTCGTGCGGGCGACGCCTGCCCATGCCTTGAGCCCGGCCGAGCGCGCCGCCGTGCTGAGCGCGGCCAACCAGCCGCGCTTTGCTGACGTGCCTCCGGCGCGCATCGTGCCGGCGCTGGCCGACGAGGGCATCTATCTCGCCAGCGAGTCGACCTTCTCGCGTGTGCTGCGCGCGAATGGCCAGAACGTCCACCGCGGTCGTGCCAAGGCGCCCAGGACCGTGCGCCCACCGACGACGCACATCGCCCGCGCGCCGCGAGAAGTTTGGTGCTGGGACATGACGTACCTGCCCTCCAACGTGCTCGGACGGTGGTTCTATCTGTACCTCATTCTGGATCTGTACAGCCGCCAGATCGTCGGCTGGGAGGTCCACGCCAGCGACGACTCCGACCACGCCGCTCACCTGGTGCGTCGCACCGCTCTGGCCGAGGGCATCGCTGCGCTCAAGACCAAGCCCGTGCTGCACGGCGACAACGGCGCCACGCTCAAGGCCACGACGGTGCTGGCGATGCTCAAGTGGCTCGGCGTCAAGCCGTCCTACTCGCGCCCTCGCGTGTCCGACGATAATTCCTTCTCGGAGAGCCTGTTCCGCACGGCCAAATACCGGCCGGAGTTCCCCACCAAGGGCTTCGAACAGCTCGACGGCGCCCGTGCTTGGGCGGCTGGCTTCGTCCATTGGTACAACGTGGACCACCACCACAGCGGCATCCGCTACGTCAGTCCCGACGAACGTCACGACCGTCGCGATGTCGCCATCCTGGCCGCTCGACACGCCCTGTACCTCAAGGCCCGCGAACTCAATCCAGCGCGCTGGTCAGGCAAAACACGCGACTGGTCTCACATCGGCGTCGTCACGCTCAATCCCGAGCGCGACTCTGTCGTCACAGCGCACTTGAGGAGTATCGACACCCAACCTTTAGCAGCTTGACCGAGGCGACAACCACCTTGACACGCGCCGCAACAGCCACCGCGGATGGCATACCTCGCAGCGGCTGGCAGGGCCGGCAGTTTGCCAATGTCGCGTGGGTCGTCTCGAGGGGCTGGCGTCGGAGCGGCGCCGTTACGGGACGAAACTGGCGCTGCCCCCCGGCGACAGCGCCGGGGCGCCGACGCTGCGGTCAAGAAGTTGGCCTGGATGGGTCTGCGCTGAAAAAGCGGCTGGCGGCACACCGCCTGGAAGAAGATCGCCAGCGGCACCAATTTCCCAACCTACATGGCGCCCGCGAGCATTTGCTAAGAGCGCTCCCAGTGCATGACTTCGTCGATCAGGGCCTCCAACAGGCTCGCACTGGGGGGACTAATCGACGCACTTCGAGCTCGGGAAGTCCTGCAACTCGAGCGCTTGGCACGCTAGGCGCCCGCCGCCCGTCTGGGCCGAGTTCCTGCGCCGCGTGAACCGGCGTCTCCCACCTGGCCTGAAGTGCTGATCAGCGGCACTGCAGCGCGGCCAGAGGCAGTTCTGCTACCACCTCGGTCGGTTTTCAGTATGCAAACAGGGGTCGCAGGTCGTCTTTCGCTGCACCGCAGCTGATCTAGATCAAACCTGGCAAATGGATCTGACTCGAAACTCTCACGGAACCCTGAATCAAGGCCAACACGTCAGATCTCTGGTGGAGAACGTCAAATGAACACGTTTACGCAAACTGGTTTCCGTCCGGCCTTTGCTTTCGTGCTCGGGCTACTTGTCACTTTGCTCGCGTCACCTGCACAGGCCGTTCCGGCCTTTGCACGCCAGACCGGGCAAAACTGCGTCGCCTGTCACGTTAGCTTTCCTGAGCTGACGCCGTACGGGCGCTGGTTCAAGCTTTCGGGATACACGATCGGCCAGCGCCAAGACATCCCACTGTCCATGATGGCGCAGGTGGCACGCTCGATCACCAAGAAGAACGAGGACGACAGCGGCGCCCCGATCAATGCGCGCAACAACCAGTTCGCTCTGAACGGCGCGAGCCTTTTCTTGGCAGGCAAGGTCAACGACAACGCTGGCGGCTTCATCCAGTGGACGTACTCGCAGGCCTATGACCCCTCCGGTACCAGCGTAGGTCACAGCGGCAGCGACAACACCGATTTGCGCGCGGTTGGTCGGGTCATGAGTGCGGATGGCAACGACGTAAAGCTCCTATACGGTGTCACCGTCCACAACAACCCAACGGTTCAAGACGTTTGGAACACCACGCCGGCATTTGGTTTCCCCTACACAGTCTCGCCCACCGTACCAGCCTTGCAGCCCAATACGCTGATCGAAGGCGCGCTGGCGCAGCAGGCAGTTGGGATTGGCGGGTACGCCTTCTACGACAAGACCTGGTACGGCGAGGTAACCGCCTACCACTCCGCCAACGGTGCATACACCATTGCGCGTGCGGGTCACGACCTTACGACACCCTTGAGTGGCTACAACCCGTACTTCCGCTTCGCCTATAACAAAGAGTGGGAATCGAACTCGTTGATGCTGGGCTTCTTTGGCATGCATGCAAAGATGCTGCTCGATCCGAACGACCCGATCAATACGAACCTTGCCGATCGTTTTACGGATCTGGGAATCGATGCACAGTACCAGTACATCTCAAACCCGCACACTTTCACGGCGCAGGCGACCTACATCAAGGAGAGGCAGGACTACGCCACGGCGTTCGGCGCGGGTACTACGTCGAACCCAAGCAACGACCTGACCTCAGTGAAGCTCAAGGGCTCGTACTACTTCGATCGCAAGTACGGCGTCACGCTGGCCGGTTTCACTCGCAGCGGAAGCACCGACGCCATGTTGTACGGTGGCGGCCCGAGCGGTAGCCCGAACGCCAAGGGGTACATCGTAGAGTTGAACTACCTGCCGATCCAGAATGTCCGCTTGATGGTGCAGTACACCGGCTACCGCGAACTGTTTGGCAGCAACGGCGCCGGATTCGATGGATCATCGCGCAGCCCAGCCGACAACAACACCCTGATGTTCAATCTTTGGGTTGCCTTCTGACGACCAGGGAGACACGATCATGATGAACGCAAGACTTCGCAATACGCCGTTGGCGGCCTTGGCAATTGGCATGCTGCTGCTTGGCGGCTCAGTGCGCGCGCAAGACAAGGCTGCCATCGACGACACGGCCAAGAAGATCGCGGCGAGCGTATGCGTCTCGTGCCACGGTCCGTCCGGAATTGGCACATCCCCGGTGTTCCCGCGCTTGGCAGGTCAATCCGAGATCTACCTCGGCGCGCAGCTCCGTGCCTTCAAGAACAAGGTTCGCGGCGAGCAGGACGCGCACGACTACATGTGGGGCATGGCAACGCTTCTTGAAGAACCGGTGATCGATGGCCTCGCGCGCTACTACGCCGCGCAAAAGCCCGGCGCGGGCATAGCGGGCGAACCGAAACTGGTCGCGCGCGGCAAGGTCTTGTTCGAGAAGGGTGACACATCGCAGGACATCATGGCCTGCTCGCAATGTCATGGTCCGGGCGCTGAGGGCAATGGCATTTTCCCGCGATTGGCCGGACAGCGTGCTGCCTACGTGGTGCGCCAGATGGACGCCATCCAAAAGCGCACGCGCGTCTCGCCGGTGATGCACGGCGTGATCAAGGAAATGGATCTCGACACGGTGAAGGCTGTCGCCGAGTACGTGCAGTCGCTCTGACAAGGACCGAAGCCTGCTGGGCGCGGAGCCGCGGCCTTCGTTGTTCGCTGTTTGCGCGATTGCATTCGGACCCGCCACGGTCGGAGCAAGGAGCGTTGGCACTGGCTGACCAGAGTTGATGTTCCCGCCTTGGCCAGGATCTGAGCAACTGTCGTCCTCCAACTGAGCCGCCCGGCGACTTTTCCCAGGTCACCGGCGCCCTAGTGCGCGCAACGCTTCCCAAGGACTTCGAGATTGCGCGCGCATCGCCGTGTCGCACGCGGTGCTGCAGCAGCATCTCTTGTTGACGTTCAAAGTAGTGATGAACGCGCAAACCCATCGGTCAGGCCAGCCTGTGAATGGGCCGATGTCCCAGGATGTGGTGTAAGCCGGCCTCAGCGGTCGTCAGGCAGCTTAGCGAGGTAGTGCTTCCAAGTGAGCTGCGTCGGCAAGAGGGTCGGCTTCCCCTACCAGCACGTCCAACCAATTTTCTGGCACTGG
This sequence comes from Rhizobacter sp., assembly GCA_025360945.1. Lineage (GTDB taxonomy): Bacteria > Pseudomonadota > Gammaproteobacteria > Burkholderiales > Burkholderiaceae_C > LMDS01. Next base: position 4,983 of record JANYBE010000264.1, read on the forward strand.
AGCGAAACGAAGGATACTCGAAAACACTGATTGATTTTATTATTGATGTTTCTATTCTAGGCACATCAGACCTTTGTTTCCGCATGGCCTCCATACCGACCATCTCCGAGATTGCCCGTCTGGCGGGCGTCGGCACAGCGACTGTTGATCGTGTCCTCAACCGTCGCCCGAGCGTCAATGCCGACACCGTGCAGCGCGTGATGCAGGTAGTTGCGGAACTCGGGTCTCCGGCCCAACCCGGTCGCCCTCGCCGGGGCGAGAACTTCCGCTTCGCGTATGTGCTACCGGCGGATGAGTTCCCGCACCTTGGGCTGATAGACCGGCAGATAGCGCAGTCGGCGGGCGATTTTCGCCACCAGCACATTACCGAGATCACCCACCGCATCAGTGCCAGCGATCCCGCCTGCTTTGCCGAGGAGCTCTCGAAGCTGCATGATTGCGACGGAATTGCTCTGCTCGCGCCCGACATGCCGCCCGTCAAGCTGGCGATCAACGAGTTGGCGCGGGCCGGCATCCATGTCGTGACCATCTTCTCCGATGTGGCGGGGTCCATGCGCGAGACCCACATCGGCAGCGACAACCGTGCCGCCGGTCGCACGGCTGGGCTGCTTCTGGCGCGCATGGCGCAACCCGGCGCGCGCGACACGCTGTTGCTGTCGTCACAGGCCACGCGCATGTCGGCCGAAATCGAACGCCGCATTGGCTTCGCGCAGGTTCTCGAAGAGCGATTTCCCCAATTGCGTTTGGTCCGCACACCCGATCTTCCAGCCGATGATGCGAGCGCGGCGGACGCACTGAAGCAGTTCCTCAGCGGCGAGGTCGACCTCGACCGTGTGTCCGGCATTTACAACGTGGGAACGGGCACCGCGGGTCTAGCGCGCGTACTCGTTGAGGCCGGAGTGGCCGGGCGGGTGGGCGCCATTGCGCATGACCTTACCGACGACCACCGCGCCTTGCTCAGCGGCGGAACCTTGTCGTACCTGCTTCGCCAGGACATTCACTACTGCGTTCTCACCGCTGCGCGAGTTCTGCGCGCGCTCTGCGAGAACGTGCGTGGCGCACTCAACGTCGTGCAACCACGTGTCGAGATCCTGACCGCCGAGAACATGGACTGAACGGCGATCGGATGTGTGCCTATGAGACCGCAAACCAACTTGGAGACCGCCTTATGAAACTCATCGCCAAGACCGCACGGGGCTTCGTCACCCTTGCTGCCATCGCTGCGCTCGCGCTCGGCAGCACCGTCGCGCGCGCGCAGGACAAGACCCTCACCTTGTGCTGGGCCGCCTGGGACCCGGCCAATGCTCTCGTCGAATTGTCCAAGGATTTCACCGCCAAGACCGGGGTGAAGATGAAGTTCGAATTTGTGCCCTGGACGAGCTACGCCGACCGCTTCCTGAATGAACTGAATTCGCACAGCAAACTGTGCGATCTGATCATTGGTGACAGCCAATGGATCGGTGGCTCGGCGGAGAACAAGCACTACGTCAAGCTCAACGATTTCTTCGACAAGAACGATATCAAGATGAGCGACTTTGTACCCGCGACGGTGGTCGGCTATTCGGAGTGGCCCAAGAACACCCCGAACTATTGGGCGCTCCCGGCAATGGCCGACGCAGTGGGGTGGACCTATCGCAAGGACTGGTTCGCCAAGCCCGAGCTGCGCAAGGAATTCAAAGCCAAATACGGCCGCGAACTTGCGCCGCCGAAGAATTGGGATGAGTTCCTGCAAGTCGCCAAGTTCTTCCAAAAGCGCGAGGTTGACGGAAAGAAGGTCTATGGTGCGTACATCTTCACGGAGCGCGGCTCCGAAGGCATCACCATGGGCGTGACCAACGTCATGTACGACTATGGGTTCGAATACGACAACCCGAAGAAGGCGTACCAGATGGAAGGCTTCGTGAACTCGGCTGGCGCGATCAAAGGTCTCGAAATCTACAAGGAGATCTTCGATTGCTGCACGGCTCCGGGCATGACCAATGCCTACATGTCTGAAGGGCTGGACGCCTTCAAGTCTGGGCAAGTAGCAATGCAGATGAACTGGTTCGCGTTCTTCCCTGGCCTCTTCAAGGCCATGGGCGAAGACAAGATCGGCTTCTTCGTCAATCCGGCTGGCCCCAAAGGTCACTACAGTCAACTCGGCGGACAGGGCATCTCCGTGGTGTCGTACTCGGAACACAAAGACGATGCGCTGGCGTACATCAAATGGTTTGCGCAACCTGCTGTTCAGAAGAAGTGGTGGGAAATCGGTGGCTACTCCGCCCTGAAGGCAGTCGTAGATGATCCGAGCTTCCCCAAGAGCGCGCCTTTCGCCCCGGACTTCCTGGTCACGATGGGGATCGTCAAGGACTTCTGGGCAGAGCCGAACTACGCGACGTTGCTGCTCGACATGCAAAAGCGCATCCATAACTACGTGATCGCTGGGCAAGGAACGGCCAAGCAGGCCCTGGACGGCCTCGTCAAGGACTGGAGCAAGGACTTCAAGGACGCGGGCAAATAGTCAGCGCCTCGTCCGCTCCTCGTAGGGGCTGGATCGACAGCGGGATCGGGGCGAGCGCCCCCATCCCGGCCCGAATCGGAACGACCCGGCCTCCGGCGGGTCCTCAAAGGGAACAACGCAGTGAACGCGCGTACCGACGTTAGAGAAGAAGTCGCAGCCCCAGTCGCTGCCGCCACGACTCCCGTCTCGTCGATTCGCCGGGGCGGCATGTCGGACCGCGGCATCGCCTGGCTATTCATCACGCCGACCATCGCACTGCTGCTTGCGATCAACATCTTTCCGTTGATCTGGACCATCCAGATGTCGTTCACCAACTTCAAGGCGAACATGGGATGGATAAAGATCCGCAACGTCGGCACGGGAAACTACAGCGACATCCTGACCGACCCCGATCTGTGGGCGGGGATGCAGACCACGGCGCACTTCGTCTTCTGGTCAATTCTGTTCGAGGTGCTACTGGGATTCGGGCTGGCGCTGCTTATCAATCGCAAGTTTCGCGGCCATAGCTTTTGGACCACCGTCATCTTGATGCCGATGATGCTTTCGCCTGCAGTTGTGGGCAACTTCTGGACCTTTCTTTTCCAGCCCCAAGCAGGTTTGTTCAACTATGCCGTTAGTTTTTTCTCCGGCATTGCACCCAGCTCATTCCAGATGATCGGCGACGTGAAGCTGGCCCCGTGGACCATCGTGCTGGTCGACACCTGGATGTGGACGCCCTACGTCATGCTGATCTGTCTGGCGGGCCTGCGCTCGATACCCGACTCGATCTACGAGGCGGCGGAGGTCGACCGCGCTTCGACCTTGCGCACTTTCTTCTCGGTGACGCTGCCCATGGTCATGCCATTTCTGATGTTGGCCATACTGTTTCGCGGCATCGAGAATTTCAAGATGTTCGACATGGTCAATCTGCTGACCAACGGCGGCCCGGGTTCGCTGACCGAGACGGTTTCGATCACTTTGAAGCGTGCGGCGTTCGAAAAATGGCAGACGGGCTGGTCCTCTGCGTTGGCGATCATCCTGTTCGTGGCCGTCTTCGGTGCCGCAAACATCTACGTCAAGGTCCTCAACAAGGTGAAGCAGCGATGATCAGCAAATCGACGGCCCACTCCGTCGTCGAGGCATCCGCGCGAACGAAGTGGATTTCCGGGGTCATCGTTGTGGCGTATGCGCTGCTAACGATCACTCCGCTCTTGTGGATTTTCCTCACCAGTTTCAAGACGTCTGCGGACGCCATTGCCTATCCACCGAAGGTGTTCTCCGAACTGTCTGTAGAAGGCTATTGCAACCTCTTCACCATTCGCTCCCATCAAACGCAGGAGTTCATAACCAAGCTGCCGCCGCCTGAGGGGTTTTGCGAAAAGGTGGCGCGAAAAAGCAGTATGGTCATCGCGGGGCCGTCGAAAACGCCCGGGCGTCTGATGAATTCGCTTGTGATCGGCTTTGGTTCGACCTTCCTGGCCGTCTTCATCGGCACGTTGGCAGCCTACGCGTTTTCGCGCTTCAAAGTGCCAATCAAGGATGACTTGATGTTCTTCATCCTGTCGACGCGCTTCATGCCTCCGATCGCGGTCGCAATTCCGATCTACCTGATGTTTCGCCAGTTGGGTCTGCTCGACAGCTATCTCGGCATGATCTTGTTGTACACCGCGGTCAACGTTTCGCTTGCGGTCTGGCTGCTCAAGGGTTTCATTGACGAGATTCCGCGCGAATACGAAGAGGCGGCCCTGGTCGACGGCTATACGAGGCTACAGGCGTTCATGAAAACCGTGCTGCCGCAGGCCACCACCGGCATCGCCGCGACCGCAGTCTTCTGCCTGATCTTCTCCTGGAACGAATACGCCTTCGCGGTGCTACTGACCAGCGGCAACGCGCAGACCATGCCGCCGTTCATCCCCTTCATCATCGGCGAGGGTGGTCAGGACTGGCCCGCCGTAGCGGCGGCGACGACACTGTTCGTGATACCCATTCTGGTCTTCACCGTGCTGCTGCGCGAGCAGCTGCTGCGCGGAATCACCTTCGGGGCGGTGCGCAAATGAAGGCAGCAGCAAGCTCGCGCGTCGGTGGCAAGCGTCGGCTGTTCCGCCGCGGGCCGTGGGAAAACGCGTCGGCCATAGCGATCGGCGTGGGACTGTTCATGCTCATGCAGCCCATTGACCTGGACCTGTATACGTACTCGTTCGCGGTAATCCTTGCAGGCACCCTTGGCTTTCTTGTCACGAGCCACTTTCCGGAATAGCGCCATGGCCGAGATACGTCTAGAACATCTGCAGAAGCGCTTCGGCGACTTCACCGCAGTACGTGATACCTCCTTCACCGTGAGCGACGGGGACTTCTTTGTCCTACTCGGTCCGTCGGGGTGCGGCAAGACGACAACACTGCGCATGATCGCCGGGCTAGAACTCCCCTCGGAAGGCAAGATCTTGCTCGACGGAGAAGACGTAACTTTCAGTCGCGCGTCGCACCGCGACATCGGCTTCGTCTTCCAGTTGTTTGCCTTGTACCCGCACATGAACGTGCGCGAGAACATCGGTTTTCCTCTCAAGTGCCAGGGTGTTGGACGGGCGGAAATCAAACAGCGTGTCGACGAGGTCGGCACGCTGCTGCGCATCGAGCACCTGTTCAAGCGCTCCGTAGCAGGTCTTTCTGGCGGCGACAGCCAGCGCGTGGCGCTGGGCCGCGCGATCGTGCGCCGCGCCAAGGCGTTCATGATGGATGAGCCTTTGGGCGCACTTGACACGGAGTTCCGCCACCTCATGTGCATAGAGTTGCGTGCTCTACATGAGCGCATCCATGCCACCACGGTCTATGTCACCCACGACCAGAACGAAGCGATGGCGATGGCCGACACCATTGCGGTCATGAACGCCGGCGTGGTCGAGCAGCTTGGGCCGCCCATGGAGGTGTACGAGCGGCCGGCCAGTGTGTTCGTGGCTGACTTCATTGGCTCGCCGTCCATGAATTTCCTGCCTTTCGAGGCGGCGCTGACGCGCGGCGCCGAGGCCATCCGAATTGGTGGCGCCGCTTTGGCCGTCCCGACGCTGCGCGAGGACGTAAGTGCACGCCCCCTCCTGTGCGGCGTGCGGCCCGAACACATTCGCATCGCGGACGATGGAGCGCTGCGCGCCGAAGTCCTTGGCGCGGAGTATCTGGGCAGCTGTCAGATCGTGACACTGACCACCGCGGCAGGCATCACGTTGCGCGCCAAGCTGGACGTGAATGCCCCAGCCGCCCGAGGCGACCATGTGGGTCTGCACTTCGACGCCGCTGCTGTTTCGCTTTTCGACCTCGCTTCGGGCCGTGCGCTGCGCACGGCACGCAACGACATTGCCTTGGCTGGCTGGTAGGAGCTCGTCATGGCTGATCTGCGGCTGTCATCCGTAACCAAGCGCTTCGGCGCTGTGCAGGCGGTGCAAGGATTGGACTTGGACGTGCGTTCCGGCGAATTCATCGTTCTGCTGGGGCCCAGCGGCGCCGGCAAGACCACCACATTGCGCCTGGTAGCCGGCCTGGAAAGGCCCGATCATGGACAGGTGCATATTGGCGGCCGCGACGTCACCGCACTCTCTCCAGCCTCTCGCGACGTGACGTTCGTGTTCCAACAGTATTCGCTCTACCCGCACCTGAGCGTCTTCGAGAACCTCGCGTTTCCGTTGCGCTCACCGCTGCGGCGTGAGCCACAGGGCGAGATCCGGCGCAAGGTCGAGGAGGTTGCGCGGCTCTTGCGCATCGAGGACAAACTCCAGAATCCCGCCACTCAGCTGTCGGGCGGTCAAATGCAGAGGGTGGCCATCGGCCGTGCCCTTGTCCGCAACCCGGCTGTCACGCTAATGGACGAACCCCTGTCGTCCCTGGATGCCAAGTTGCGTGACGACTTGCGGCTCGAACTCAAGCGCATCCAGCAGGACCTGGGCGCCACCATGCTGTACGTGACGCACGATCAGACAGAGGCGATGACCATGGCCACCCGCGTCGGCGTGCTCGACAGGGGCTGCCTGGTCCAGATCGGGACGCCCAGGCAGATTTATGAGGACCCGGTGAGCAGCTACGTAGCATCGCGCCTGGGATCGCCGCGCATCAATCTCGTCCCCCGCAGCGCCCTCAGCGAGACACACGCACCGCCACTCGCCGTTACCGCGGGCCTGCGCCCCGAGCATCTCGGGTTGAGTGGCCGCTCTGGCGGTGCAGGTCGGGGGGGCTTGCCGGCGCGCGTGCTGCGTCTGGAGAGCCTGAGCGATCAGCGTTTGGCACTGGTTGCCCTGGACGGCAGCGAACAGGAAATCGTCACCGCTCTCCCTGCAGATTCGGTCGTAGCGCCGGGAGACGCGGTGCAATTGCTTATGAGACGTCCGCTGTGGTTCGACGCACACGGCCATCGCGTCTGAGCCTGAGCCGACATCGCCCGTTTGACGAGGAACGCATGATCCAAACAGCAATGATCCGCGCCGCGACGCAGACACTGATCGACCACGCGGACGAACTCACGCAACTCGACCGTGCCATCGGCGACGGCGACCATGGCCTGAATATGCGGCGCGGCGCGCAGGCTGTCCAGGCTCGGTTGGACGAACTTGCCGGCCTATCGCTGAACGACGCGCTCAGGGCAATGGGGCTGACCTGCATGTCTAGCATCGGCGGCTCGTCGGGGCCGGTGTTTGGCACGTTGCTGGTCACCATGGGCAAGGAGTTGCCGGCCGACCCCGGGCCAGCCGACTTGGCCCAGGCCTTAGATGCCGGCATCAAGGCGCTGACCCGCCTCGGCAAGGCCGAAGTCGGTCAGAAGACTCTGCTTGATGTTCTCGACCCAGTGCGCCGGGTGCTGGCCGAGGGCGGCCCAGATCTGACGTCACGCGTGCGCAAGTGCGCGACAGACAGCGCAACCGCCACGGCGCACATCGAAGCGACACGTGGGCGCGCGTCGTTCCTGGGCGAGCGCGCCCTTGGACATGTCGATCCCGGTTCACGATCCATGGCACTGATCATCGGCGCCGTCTGCGACACGCTCTGAGTTCCATCAGTCCACAACTGCCCTACTTCAGGAACCCGCCATGAAGAAGCTTATCAACCACGTCGACACCGTCCTGGTCGAATCGCTGGACGGCTTTGCTGCCGCGCACTCGGACATCGTCACGCTGGGTGCTGCCCGGCAATTTGTGCGTCGGCGCACCCTCAAGCAGGGCAAGGTCGCACTCATCTCCGGTGGCGGCTCCGGACACGAGCCGCTGCACGCTGGCTTCGTCGGTCACGGCATGCTCGATGCGGCCTGCCCGGGCCAAATCTTCACCTCGCCCACGCCTGACCAGATGCTGGCGGCCGCAGAGTCAGTGGACAGCGGCGCCGGCGTGCTTTTCATCGTCAAGAATTACTCGGGCGACATGATGAACTTCCAAATGGCGGCAGAGATGCTCGAACGCGACAACGCCACGGTGATCATCAACGATGACGTGGCGGTCGAGAACTCCACATACACGACGGGTCGCCGCGGGGTCGCAGGCACTCTGCTGGTGGAACGCATCGTCGGCGCGGCCGCCGAACTCGGCGAAAGCCTTGCACACCTGAGTGCGCTGGGAGGCTCGGTCAATCGATGCACGGCCAGCATGGGTGTCGCGCTCAGCTCGTGCACCGTGCCGGCCGCGGGTCAGCCGACGTTTCAGATAGGCGCGGACGAAATGGAGATGGGTGTTGGTATTCACGGCGAGCCAGGCCGACGCCGCGTGAAGATGACCAATGCAGAGGAAATTGCTGCTGAACTGACCAACAACGTGCTGAAGGACCTGTCGCTCAAGCGCGGCCAAGAGGTGATCCTCCTCGTCAACGGCTTCGGCGGCACACCGTTGTTGGAGTTGTATGTGATGGTGAATGCGGTCCACAAGATTCTTGAAGGTGTGGGAATCAGGGCCGTGCGCCACCTTACGGGTTCATATGTCACCTCGTTGGAGATGGCCGGTTGCTCCATCACCGTTTGCGCAACTGACCCTTCTATGTTGTCGCTGTGGGACTCGCCCCTGCACACGGCGGCATTGCGCTGGGGCATGTAGAAGGACTTCGTGCCCGCCGCAGCGTTGGCCCGATTGCGATAGGTTCTGATTTCTGTGCGCAAGTGGATCTCATTGCCCCTTAGCGGGAAATGGGCGCAAAAAGGGGGGAGCAGCCCGCGGGCGGCTCTTATGTCCCGGGAGGCGTCGACCTCGAGCGCATCGCCAATTTGCAGTTGCGCCTTTGGTGCATGTGCTCGAAACTTCTGGCATGTCCAGAGATCGCGAGAATGTCGAGGAACCTGCGGACGGGCGCACTTGGAGCCCAGAGAAATGGCGCCCGAGCAGTTCGTTTGACTCCAGCGGCTTTTCGCCGGAGTCCGGATACAGCCGCTTGTACGGCGCCAGCACCGACCGACCGCGCGGCGGGCCGCAACGCCGCTCCCCTGTCTTGCTGATCGTTGCGATTGCCCTCGTGCTGATGGTCGGCGCGGCAGGTCTTCTTTGGCTGATGCGCTACCTGAAACGCTGATATGGCTTCATTTGTCAAGTGCAGACAATTTTGGGCGCACGCGTTCCTCTGCGAAGCAGATCTGATGAATATCCGTTGCCGGATGGGGAACGCGACGTAGCCAATGGTTGCCACCCGTGAAGGATGTGCGACGGTTGCTCATGCTGATATTCGAGGGTTGGGTACCTCAAGACAAATTTACGTCGCGGGGCTGCCTACGCTCTAGGGTCTGAGATCGCCTTGCGCATGACGAGCACACGCAAGGCCCACCAATAACGTTGTCGAGGGTTCCCCAGTGGCCGCGGCTGCGCCGCGTTCCCCTTCCGGCATCTGACTTGGAGTCTGTGTGTGGCCACCTCCGTTTCTGTGTTCCTGCTGCCAAGCGGCATTTGGAGTTCGTCGGATCAAGCAGGCGTGCGGCTGGCGGGTTCGGCCTTGATGCCCTGCCAGCCCGAGGTCTGTACCTCCTGGGCGATGGCCCAGACGAAGCCGGTGAGTTCACGCGCGACGGCGACGACGGCCTTGATCTTCATGACCCGGCGGGCGAGCAGACGCCTGAACTTGGCGTTCAACCTCAGCTGCGCTTTCCACGCGATGTCGGTGACGGCCTTGGGCAACTGATCTTGGCGTGTAGCGATGGTGGGGCTCACGCGGGCGCTGTGCTGGTAGTGCCAGGCGACTTCGACGAGCATGCGCCGGGCAGCACTGTTGCCAGCCTTGGTGATGCTGCCCTGGCGGCGCTTGGGGCCGGAGGAATGCTCGCCGGGAACGAGCCCGACATAGGCCATGAGCTGGCGAGGATTGTCGAAGCGTAGGAAGTCCTGCAGCTCGGCCACGAGCGTGATGGCGGCAATCAGCTTGATGCCACGCATGGCCTGCAGGGCCTGCACCAGCGGGGTCAGGCTCCAGCCGGGCAGCGCGTCGCGCATCGCCTGCTCGAGCCGCGCGATCCAAGCGCCCGACTC
>JANYBE010000268.1 GCA_025360945.1 Rhizobacter sp.
TAGGCTAGTGCGTGACCTCCGCCACGCACATCGCCATCGTCGACGACGAACCTGACATCACTGCGCTGCTGGCCAACTACCTGCAGGCTCAGGGCTTTCGCGTTACGCAGCTTCACAACGGCCGCGCGCTGATGGCGACGATGGCCTCGGACGCGCCGTCGCTGGTGCTGCTCGACCTGGGTCTGCCCGGCGAAGACGGTTTCTCGATCGCGCGCCAGCTGCGTGAGCACTGGCGTTGCGGCCTCGTCATCGTGACGGGGCGCGGCGATGCCGTCGACAAGATCGTGGGCCTGGAGGTGGGCGCTGACGACTACGTCACCAAGCCTTTCGACCTGCGCGAACTGCTCGCCCGCATCAAGGCGGTGCTCAGGCGCATCGTGCCGGCCGAATCGCCCGCGGTGGCCGCTGCGCCTGCGGCGGATCGCGACCGTTTCCAGTTCGCCGGCTGGCAGCTCGACACGGCGGCACGACGTCTCACCGACAACCATGGACAAGAGACGACATTGACCGGGGGCGAGTTCAATCTGCTGTGCACGCTCGTGCGGCATCCGGGTCGCGTGCTGTCGCGCGATTTCCTGCTCGACGAAACGCGCGGGCGCGACGGCGGGCCTTTCGATCGCACGATCGACGTGCAGGTCGGCCGGCTGCGCAAGAAGCTCGAGACCGATCCGGACGATCCGCAGATCATCAAGTCGGTGCGGGGCGCCGGCTACATCCTCGTGTCGCCCGTGACGCCGGGTTGAAGCCATGTCTGAGACGCCAGCCAGCCTCGCCGACAACAGCGTCTTTCGCTCGCTGTTCGAAGCCTACCCCGATTCGCTGCTGGTCTGCGACCGGCACGGCAGCGTCGTGCTGTCCAATCCATCCGCGGCTGCGTTGCTGGGCTACGCGGACGGCGAGCTGATCGGCATGAGCATCGAAGCGCTGGTGCCCGACAGCATCCGCGGTCGCCACGCGGCCTACCGCGAGGCCTATGGCAAGAATCCAAAGCCGCGGCCGATGGGCATGCAAATGGACCTGGTGGCGCGGCGCAAGGACGGCAGCGAAGTGATGGTCGAGATCGCGCTCAGCCCGATCCGGGAGCATAGCATGCCGCTGGTTGTCGCGGCGATACGCGACATCGGCGCGTACCCGCGCGTCAAGCAGGCGCTGCAGCGCGCACGCTACAGCGAGCACCTCGCGCAACTTGGCCGTCTTGCAGTCGATGCGCGCGACCCGCAGGTCGTTCTGGATCATGTGCCGACCATCGCCGCACAGGCGCTGCAGGTCGAGGGCGCGATGGTCTGGCTGGTCGAAGGCGACGGGCAGACCTGTCGGCTGATCAGCGGCGTCGGTCTGGCACCGGGCGAGGAGTTCGGCGCCCACGTCGCCACCACGCCCAACACCGCGCTGGGCTTCGTGCTGTCGCAGGGCGGGGCGGTCGTCGTCGCCGACTACCGCAGCGAGCAACGCTTCGCCGTGCCGCAGTTCTATCTCGATGCCGGCCTGGTGAGCGGCCTTGCAGTGCCCCTGTCAGACCGCGGCCGCCACATCGGCGTGCTGGCCGTGCGGTCGCGTCAGTCCATGCGCTTCGGTGCCGATGAGCTGCACTTTCTCGAATCGCTGTCGAACCTGTTGGCGACCAGCCTGCAGCGAGCGCAGAGCGAGGAGGCCCTAAATCACGCGCAGCGCCTGGAGAGCGTCGGCCAGCTCACGGGCGGCATCGCGCACGACTTCAACAACCTGCTCACGGTGATCCAGGGCACTCTGCAGGTCCTCGAGGAGCTGCCCGCACTCGCCGACGAACCCTACGCGCAGCAGCTAGTTGCGGCCGCGGCACGCGCCAGCAAGCGCGGCGCCGAACTCACCGGCAAGCTGCTCGCGTTCTCGCGTCGCCAGGTCCTGCTGCCGAGCGACGTCGACGTGAACGCGCTGTTGCAGTCGCTCGCCGACATGCTGCGCCGCACGCTCGATCAGCACATTCGCATCGAGGTCGACGCACCGCCATGCCCACCCTGCCTCGCCGACGCCGGGCAACTCGAATCCGCCTTGCTGAACATCGCAATCAATGCGCGCGATGCGATGCCCGCCGGCGGCGTGCTGAGGTTCAATGCCGAACCGTGCGAGGCGTTGCCCGTCGGTGTTCACGGCGAAGTCGACATCAATCCTGCCTCGGATGCGCCGCTCGTGGCGATCTCGATCACTGACACGGGCACCGGCATGGCCGACGACGTCAGGGAGCGTGCGTTCGAGCCCTTCTTCACGACCAAGGAAGCCGGGCGCGGCACCGGCCTGGGCCTGAGCACGGTCTACGGCTTCGTCAAGCAATCGAAGGGGGGCATCGCCATCGACAGCACGGTGGGCCGTGGCACGACCGTCACCCTGTACATCCCGCGCGCGACAGCGTCGGGCGCAACCCAGAACCCAAGTGCGGCGGACGATGCCATCGCGCCCGGCCTTCGCGTGCTGCTCGTCGAAGACGACGCAGACGTGCGCGCCGTCCTCGAGACCTTTCTCGACACGCTGCGCTGCGAGGTCACGAGCTGTTCGAATGGCGAGCAGGCGTTGCTCGCACTGCAAGCCGACGCCGGATTCGAGCTGCTGCTGACCGACATCGCGCTGGGCGCCGGCATGCGCGGAACGGAGCTTGCAGCGCGGGCGCAGGCGCGCCTTCCGGCGCTCGGCGTGCTGCTGATGTCGGGCTTCTCGGCCGAGCTGCTCGAAGCCGATCGCGACTCGCCGCCGGCGTGGGAATTGCTTCGCAAGCCCTGCAGCCGCGGCGAACTCGCCCGCGCGATCGCGAGCGTCGTCAACACCTGACCAGATTCACTGCAGCATTGGCGCCGGCGAGAGGCAGCGCTGCACGAAGGCAGACAGCGCGGCAACGCTCGGGATCAGCACGTCGCGCCGGCCTTTCGATGCAAAGCCTATGACCTTGTCGCGCGCCAGCCGCGAGAGCGCCCGGCTGACCGTCTCGAGCGTCATGCCCAGGTAGTTGCCGATCTCGGCGCGCGTCATGCGCAGCGCAATCTCGTCGGTGCGCAGGCCGCGCTTGGCGAGCGACTCGGCCCAGTAGCGCAAGAACTCGGCGACGCGCGCATCGGCCGGCAAGGTGCACAGCGACATCAACGAATCGCGGTCGTGCGCGATCTCGCGGCTCATCGCTTCGTGCAGCACAGTCAGCAGTTCGCGCTGGTCCGCGCAGGCAGAGAGCAGCGCGTCATAGCGAATCGTCCAGACCTCGCCGGTGTCCATCGCGACCGCGTCGCACGAGTAGCTGCCGTGGGCGATTCCATCGAAACCCAGCCAGTCGCCGCGAAACTTCAGGCCTACGACCTGCTCGCGTCCGTCGGGCGACAAGGTGACGATCTTGAAGAAGCCCGAGTTCAGGATGTACAGGTTGCCGAAGTGCTCACCCGCCTGGTAGACGAGTTCGCCTGCATGCACCAGGCGTCGCTGCGGCGCGAGCGTCGTGCTCAGCAGCTTGAGGATGTCGGCGATGCGCTGGCTGGCGCGCAGGTTGACGCCGGCGTCGAGGTTCGTCGCGCAGCGTGGGTCGGCAGGCATGCCGCAGGCTGGAATGACTGCGGCGAGAGTGGCGGCGTGGCTCAGCATGATTCGGCTCCTGAAGGTGTGTGCGACTCGATGGAGTGAATGCTAGGAAGCCTCGGACAACGGGCCGATAACCGCGTGCGTCGCTGCGTAACGCTGTGTGAACGGTTGGTGTCACGCGTGTGTCTCAGCTTGGCTTCGTCTCGCCCCTTGATGGACATCAAGGCGTCGCTCCGCGGTGCGACTAATCTTGCCGGACCGACGAGGAATCACCCCGTGCCATGCAAGCCCCCGCCCACACGATGGTCCAGCCGCTGAAGCAACGGAGCCTGACCGACTTCGCCGCGATGTCTGCGCAGGACACAGATGCGTTGCTGGCGCTCGCCAGCGAGCTGCAGAACGCATCGCACATCGGCATGAACACGCGCTTGCTGCGCGGCAAGAACCTCGCGCTGCTGTGCGACTCGGTCGACGTCGACGGTGCCGATCTGTTTCAGCGCGCGGCATCGGCGCTGGGCGCGCAGGTGGCCCACCTGCGGCCCAGCCTCTCCGGGTTCAGCACGCCACAGGAGGTGCAGCACACCGCGCGCGTTCTCGGTCGCCTGTACGACGCCATGGATTGCGTCGGCATGCCGCCGGACCTCGTGCATCGGATCGGCGCCGCCGCCGGTGTGCCGGTTTTCGAAGCGCTCTCGTCGAGCCGGCATCCGACCGGCCAGTTGGCCGACCGGCTGGACGCCCTGACGATCGATGACAGGCGATGCGCCATCCTGCAGGCCTTGCTCCTCGGTGCGTTGGCCTGAGCGGATCGCATGCGCCATCTGCCCTCGCGTTGATCTGAGACAAGGTTGATGGCCCGTCGCGGTGCAAAGCTACACGGGCCAGACGGAGAACCATCATGACGCATATCGCAATCCGGATCATTCGCGACGAGCACGCCGCGCTCGCGGCGATGCTGCGCTCGATCCTGCTGCTGATCGAGCAGCACCGCCGTCAGAACACCTTGCCCGACTTCACCTCGCTTCGCGCGATGCTGTTCTATGTCGACGAGTTCCCGGAGCAGCGGCACCACCGCAAAGAGTCGGAACTGCTGTTCCCGAAACTACGTGCCCGCACACTACTGTCGCGCGACTTGCTAGACAGGCTCGACGAAGACCACGCCCGCGGAGAACACATGATCCGCGCACTCGAACACGCGTTGCTCGGCTTCGAGATGCTCGGCGAGCCGCGACGCGCCGCGTTCGAAGAGACAGCGCAACGCTATGTCGACTTCTACCTCGCCCACATGGCGCTCGAGGAGCGCGAGATCCTGCCGCTCGCCGAACGCGTTTTGACCGCGCAGGACTGGGCAGACCTGGACGAAGCCTTCACGGCCAACCGCGACCCGCTCACCGGGCACGAACCCGAACCCGACTACCGTGCGCTGTTTACCCGCATCGTGGGAATGGTCCCTGCGCCGATCGGCCTGGGCAGCCCGCGCGCATCCGCCAACCTAGTGCCGCTGCGTCGGCACCAGCAGGAGACCTCATGACCCGACTTAACCTAGGTAACCTCGACCGCGCCTTGCGCATCCTGGTCGGTCTGGCGCTGATCGCGCTGGCAATGTTCGGCACGATCGGCGCGTGGGGCTACATCGGCATCGTGCCGCTGCTCACCGGCGCAGTCGCGATGTGCCCGCTGTACCGACTGCTGGGTATTTCGACGACATCGCGCTGAGCGACTTCGGTTGCGGACTCACGCCCAGCACCATGCCGCGACGCGCTGCCA
>JANYBE010000280.1 GCA_025360945.1 Rhizobacter sp.
CGAGCCGAAGCGCGCGGTCACCGCCGGGTCGGTTACCAGCATCTGCCCGGCGGAGAAGCCGAGCAACGCGGCCCCCAGCGTGATGATGATCGGGAAGCGCGCTATCGTCTTGACCAGCAGGGTGCTGCCGAACACGATCAGCGGGATGCTCAACGCCAGGCCGATCACTAGCAGCGACATGTTGCCGTCGGCCGCGGCCGCCACGGCCAGCACGTTGTCCAGGCTCATCACAATGTCGGCCACAAGATGGTACGGATCGCCGCCATCAGCGTGCGGGCTTCCTCGTGGCGCGGGCGACCTCGCCCAGCAGCGAGATGCCGATGTACAGCAGCGCCAGCGCACCGACAATCTACAGGTACGGCCACTTCAGCATCTCGACCGCGATCATTGTGAGCCCGACCAGCAGCACGATCGCCGCGACACTGCCCTAGACGATCGCCTTCGTTTGCTGAAGCGGCGGCAGCGACCGCGCCGCGAGCGCGATCACCTCCGCGTTGTCACCCGAGAGCACTACGTTGGCGAGGAGGATCGAGCCCAACGCCGTCCAGAACCCGACGGAGCCTATGTCCATCCTCGCGCGGCCTCGCGGCGCCGCCTACAGCAGGGCCTTGAGCAGCTTGCCCATCTCCGATGGGTTGCGCGTGACGGTGAAGCCGCAGGCCTCCATCACCTCGAGCTTGGCGTCGGCCGTGTCGGCGCCGCCCGAGATCAGCGCACCGGCATGGCCCATGCGCTTGCCCGCGGGCGCGGTCACGCCGGCGATGAAGCCGACGATCGGCTTCTTCATGTGGGCCTGGCACCAGCGCGCCGCATCCGCTTCATCGGGACCGCCGATCTCCCCGATCATGATGACCGCATCGGTGTTCGGATCGTCGTTGAAGAGTTTCATGATGTCGATGTGCTTCAGCCCGTTGATCGGGTCACCGCCGATGCCGACCGCGCTCGACTGGCCGATGCCCAGCTCGGTCAGCTGCGCGACCGCTTCATACGTCAGCGTGCCCGAACGCGACACGACCCCGACACGCCCGGCTTTGTGGATGTGACCCGGCATGATGCCGATCTTGATCTCGTCAGGCGTGATCAGGCCTGGGCAGTTCGGGCCGAGCAGCAGCGTCTTCTTGCCGCCCGCAGCTTCCTTGGCCTTCATGCGGTTGCGCACGATCAGCATGTCCTTGACCGGAATGCCTTCGGTGATGCAGATCGCCAGGTCGAGATTGGCCTCGACCGCCTCCCAGATCGCTGCGGCCGCGCCCGCCGGGGGGACGTAGATCACGCTCACCGTGGCACCGGTGGCCTTGGCGGCCGCGGTCACGTCGGCGTAGATCGGGATGCCTTCGAAGTCTTCGCCGGCCTTCTTCGGGTTCACGCCGGCGACGAACGCGGTCTTGCCGTTCGCGTAGTCACGGCACATGCGGGTGTGGAACTGGCCCGTCTTGCCTGTGATGCCTTGCGTGATGACCTTGGTGTCTTTGTTGATCAGGATGCTCATGGGTATTCCTTGTGTGCGGCGGGCGCTTACTTGGCGAGCGCGGCCATCACGGCCTTCGCGGCATCGGCCATCGATTCGGCGGTGATGATGGGCAGGCCCGAGTCCTTCAGCATCTTCTTGCCGAGGTCTTCGTTGGTGCCCTTCATGCGCACGACCAGCGGCACGTTCAGGTTGACCGCTTTGCACGCCGCGATCACGCCTTCGGCGATGGTGTCGCAGCGCATGATGCCGCCAAAGATGTTGACGAGGATCGCCTTGACCTTCGGGTTGCCCAGCATGATCTTGAAGGCCTCGGTGACCTTCTCCGCGGTAGCGCCGCCGCCCACGTCCAGAAAGTTGGCGGGCTCGCCGCCGAACAGCTTGATTGTGTCCATCGTCGCCATCGCAAGGCCCGCGCCGTTCACCAGGCAGCCGATGTTGCCGTCCAGCTGGATGTAGGCGAGGTCGAACTTGCTGGCTTCGATCTCGGCCGGGTCTTCTTCGTCCAGATCGCGGTAGGCGACGATCTCGGGGTGACGGAACAGCGCGTTCGAATCGAAGTTGAACTTCGCGTCCAGCGCCTTGATGTTGCCGTTGCCTTCCAGGATCAGGGGGTTGATCTCGGCCAGCGAGCAATCGGTGTCCATGTAGCAGGTGTAGAGCTTCTTGAACACATCGATCGCCTGCGCTTGAGAAGCGGCCGGCACGCCGATGCCGTTCGCGAGCTCGGCGCCCTGCGCGTCAGTCAGGCCGGTGGCTGGATCGACGAAGACCTTCAGGATCTTCTCGGGCGTGGCGTGGGCGACTTCCTCGATGTCCATGCCGCCCTCTGAGCTGGCCATGATCGCGACCTTCTGCGTGGCGCGGTCGGTGACGGCTGCGACGTAGTACTCCTTTTTAATGTCCGCGCCTTCTTCGATCAGCAGACGGCGAACCTTCTGGCCCTCCAGGCCGGTCTGGTGCGTTTTGAGCTGCATGCCGAGGATTTCGCTGGAGAGCTTCTTCACCTCGTCGAGCGAACGCGCGAGCTTGACGCCGCCGCCCTTGCCGCGACCGCCGGCATGAATTTGCGCCTTGACGACCCACACCGGGCCGCCGAGCTTTTGCGCCGCTTCGGACGCTTCAAGCACACTGAATGCGGGGTAGCCGCGCGGCACCGGCACGCCGAACTGGCGCAGGATTTCTTTGCCTTGGTACTCGTGAATCTTCATGATGGGCCTTGTGGTGGCTGTCGGTTTCAGGGGGTGGCGGGGGCTGCGCGATACCAGCGTGGGTAATACGTTTTCACGGCAAGACCCTCGGCACGCAGCGCGTGGCAGCGGTCGATCTGGAAGGGTTGTTCGCTGTCGTCGGCGTCGCCGCCGGTGTCGAGCACTTCGCCGGCGAAGGCCTGCACGACGGCGGTCGGCAGCACCTGGGTGAGCTCGGTGATGTGGGTGCAACCCTGAATGCCGCCGAGCCGCTCCTTGACGGCCTGGCGAAAACCGCGCATCAGGTTCAGGCCGACGAGACGGGCGTAGATATCGCCATACGAATTGCACTCGCCCGGATACGGCATCGCTGCGGTCTGTGCGCCGGCTTCGACAACGTTGAAGCGCTCGTCGACCACGAGACGCAGCAGCATGTCGTGGATCGGCACGCCGGCCGCCAGCATGCCGGCGGCCAGGCGGGTCTCGCGCGTGCGCGTATCGGTGATATGCGCGTCGACTTCCCACAGGCCGTCGCCGCGTGCATAAATTTGCACGTCGATGCTGCGGCGGTGCTTGAGCTGGCGCGGGGTTGCTGCGGTCGGCAAGGCCATCGGTGTGAAGTGGTCGGCGGCGTGAATCGGAAATGGAGCGCCTCAAACAGCGCACGCGGCGAAACAAGCGACGCCCGCCGGGCCTGCAAATCAGCCCTCGAATGTAGCATGTTGCTCTGCACCATCCCGACGCAGGGCGCGCGCTATTCCCTCGGGCGAGAAGCCGCGCGCGGCGAGGAACCGGGCCTGCTTCGCGCGTTCGGCAGAGCTGCCCGGGGGGTTGGCGAACTTGCGCTCGAGCACCTGGCGTGCGCGTTCCAGTTCGCTGTCCTGGAGCAGCTGCGCGGCCTCGGCAGACAAAGTGACCTGATGCAGCTTGAGCTCCTGGCGAATGCGCAGGTTGCCGAAACGCGGCGCACGCGCATGCACGCGCGACTCGACAAAGCGCTCGTGCGACAGGTAGTTGTTCGCAGCCAGCCAGTCGAGCAGCGCATCGACACGGGCAGCCGGTGCCAGCTCGGTGGCCGGTGCGCCGGCTTCAGAGGCCGCTTCGGCCTCAGCCACCGCATGCGGCAACAGCTTGCGTCGCAACTCGCTGCGGCTTTGCTCTCGCTGCGCCAGCCATTGCAGCGCGCGCCCCTTGAGCGATCGCTGCGGCTTCATGCCAGCCCCTTACTCCTTGACGACCTTCAGCTTGGCCGGCTTCGCGCCCGCCGCATCGAGCGCCGGCAGCAGCCGGATGCCGGCCGCTTCGCGCACCTTGTTCTCGATCTCGAACGCAAGGTCCGGGTTCTCCTTGAGGAACTCGCGGGCGTTGT
>JANYBE010000300.1 GCA_025360945.1 Rhizobacter sp.
GAGCAGGCCGGCGCGCAGGTTGCCATGGTGGTAGTGCTGGGCTTGCTTCTTCTCGCCCCGCGCGGGGGTTCGGTTTGGCTTCGAGGTCAACTTCGATGCTGTCATGGCGACATCTTGACATGAGAAGGATACGGCCCAAGAATGCTGCTATCTTTCGCCTGTAAAGATCGCCCCAATCCACAACCAATGCCATCCCATGAACGCTGCCTATCTCCTGATCGCTGCCAGCGCTTCCGTCCTGGGCGCGCTGGGCGGCATCCATATGCTCTACACCTATCACGGCAACAAGCTCGATCCACGGGACCCCAGCGTGCGCGAAGCGATGGAGCGGGTGAATCCCATCATCACGCGTCAGACCACCGTCTGGCGCGCCACAAAGGGCTTCAATGCCAGCCACAGCTTGGGGATCATCGCGTTCGCACTGATGTACGGGTACCTGGCGCTGTGGCGACCCGATGTGCTGGGCGGCTCGCTGTTCCTTTTGGCACTGGGTATGGCCGTGCTGCTGGCCTACCTCGCGCTAGCCCGACGCTACTTCTTCAGCATCCCGTTTCGCGGCATGGCTCTGGCCTGCGCTCTTTACGCGAGCGGGTGGGTGCTGTCGTGAGCCGCCGCGCACTTCAGATCGTGTCGGGGCTGCTGGGTGTCATCCCTGTCGTCACCGGCGTTCTGACCATGATGGGTCTTGCCGATCCGATCTACGCCTCCGCCGGCCTGCCCGCGCACGTGCTTCTTGACAGCAATTTGCGCTTCCTGGGCGGTCTGTGGCTGGCGTCGGGGCTGGCGCTGTTCTGGCTGATCCCGCGCATCGAGCGCGAGACGGCGATGTTCCGTGTGCTGTGGCTGATGATCTTCGTTGGCGGCGTCGGGCGGCTGCTGTCGATGGCTCTCGTCGGACCGCCGCCCTGGCCCTTCATCGGCTTCGCGCTGCTGGAGATCGCCGGTGCGCCGTTCTTCATCGCATGGCAGGCGTGGCTTGTAAGGGGCGCAGCTGCTTCGACGCTGTCAGTCTGAGGCCGATAGCGTCAGCGTCAATCGCCCGCACTGGTCGCACGTGCGAACCGATGGCGCGCGGATACTGCAGGTTGGCCAGTTAGAAGCTCGGGCGAAGACCGGTGCGGCGGTTCAGTTCGGCCGTTACCCACCAGCGCCAGTTGAGCGGCCCAAACTGGGTGCTGTCGTTCAACTTTGGATGCCGAACGTCGGCTGTTGCACATTGCTGCCGGTGAGAGTTTCCGAGGCGGCAGACCGGTCTACTCGTTACAGCTGCCACAAGGCGACGGCCGCTCGAACGCGGCTACTCTCCAACGCGGACTCACGGGCGTTGCCCCGATCGATATCCCTTGCACGCGCTACGTCAGCACTTCGATCAAACGAACTGGCATTGCCGACCCACATTAGCCCCTCACTCAGCACCACCCCCCGCGACTACTCTCTGTCAACTACGTCACGCCGTCCGGGCTGAGCTGCCATGAACGGTTCAGAGATACAGGGCTCGGCCGATAACCCGAGATCCCCCGACAAGCGCCAACCCGAGGAAAGCACGATGACCCATGCACGACGGCTGACAGATCGGGCAGCCCACGCAAACCAATTGCAGGCTTCGCCGGCGCAACGGCCTGCGACGCCAAGCGAACGCAGGCTCGCCCGTTGGGTGTGCGTGGCGCTCAGCGCGGCCACGGTCTTCTTGCTCCCGTTTGCGCAGATACAACTGGGCAAAATGCAAGCATTCCTTCCCGGCTACCAGACCGCCGTGATCGGGACCTACTTGCTGACCGCCTATCTCATGTACGGCAACTACCGGGCCACGCGCTCCGAAGCGCTGTTACACCTGAGTGGGGGATGCCTATACACCGCCGGCATTCTGGTGGTCCAGTTTCTCTCGTTCCCCGGGGCATTTACGGACAAAGGGGCACTCATCGGCGGAAGCCAGACCACGATCTGGTTGTGGTTCTTCTGGCACATCGGACCCGCAGTCGGAGCGCTCGTCTTCGCCTGGAGCGAATATCGGAACCCCGGTCGCGTTACGAAGGACCATGCGCGGGCCCTGCGCAACACGATCGCTGTGGTACTCCTGGCCTTTGCAGCTACGGTCGCGCTGACGGTGTTTAACAGCGGCTTGCCGGTCCTCGACGTGAACGGAGACTTCAGCCGGATCACCAGTTCGGGCATCGCGCCGCTGCTTCAAGTGCTGCTTGCCGGCGCGCTGGTCATTCTCTGGCGGGCGAGCCGCTTCCGCAACGTCTTGCATCTGTGGCTCGCCATGACGATTGTTGCGCTTCTCTGTGACAACGCGGTCACGATGGTCGGCGCCACGCGGCTCTCCCTTGGCTGGTATGCGGGGCGCTTGAGCGCCTTGATATCCTCCTCGTTCATGATGCTCGTGTACCTTCACGACATCGCCAGTTCTTACGAACGCAGCGTCGCTGCGGCTGATCGCTTGGCTGACTCCAATGCCAAATTGGAGGTCAAAGTCGACGAGGCACGGCTCGATCCCTTGACCAAGTTGCCGCGCAGAGACCTCTTTAACGAAATCGCCGAACGGTTGCGCGACTCGACCGTGGCCGAGGGCACCGGCTTCGCAACCCTGTACATCGACCTGGATGGGTTCAAGGCGGTCAACGATCGGCTCGGTCACGGGTACGGCGACATTGTCCTCATCAGAACGGCTGAAGCGCTCAAATCATTGCTCAGGGATTCCGACGTCGCCGGCCGCATGGGCGGCGACGAATTCGTGGTGTGTGTCAGTGCGCCCTCGGACGTAGTCCTGGCTGTCGCCACGCGCGTAGCGGACCGAATCGTCGGCAAAATCGCAGCACTCGGGGATGGGCTCGGTGCTAGCGTGGGCATCAGCACGCGGAGAGACGACCTCGAAGGAGCGGTCGGGGAAGCCGACAATGCGATGTTCGAGGCAAAGAAGCTCGGCAAGAACAGGTCCAGCTTCTTCCGGAGCAAGTTGCAATTGGTCGCCTGATCTTCAAACCCGGCGGCTAAGCAACATGGGCCTTGAGGGGTGCCAACACCCCGAAGTCTGCTGGGCGCCTGGTGACGGCCCCTGTTGGTAGGATGAATGCAACTGGCGCGTCACCGATGACAGGTACAGGTCATGGGTGCGAGTGTGAATTCCGCGAGTTCGCTGATACCTGCCCCTGACGGGGAGACGCACTCGATGCAAGGGGCAGTTCATCGGCGCGGCTGCGAACTCACACTCGCAGCCGCGGCTCCACTTCGGAAGACGACGGTCGATGTTGTGGCTCAGCTGAATATCCGCCTCCCACGACCGCGGACCAACGCTCTCGACCCGAGGAGACATCTAGGCCCTGATCTCGCCGCCGAAAAGATGCCGGTCGAACTCGCAAAGTCCAGATCTTCGATGCCGAGCTCACCCGCCTACAGATGCGGATCCTTGCGCTGCTCGGCGGAAGCGCTCATCGATTGCAACTTGCAAAAACTACTCTTGGGGGCGCGATGGCTGCAGTGCGGCCGTGCGCAACCGTCTGCTATTGGCGACCAGAGATCTCCACGGACCGGCAACCCAGTCGTACGTGAACTTCAGTTGGCGTTTGCCAAGCCGGCCGCGCGCACGCTACAGAGGCCAAGATCGCGTCGATTCGCGATACGAATTTCGGGTTGGCGTCTTGCACGCCCCTTCTTCCTACAGGCGCAAGGGTGCAGCGGTGATGGCTAGCCAACGTGTTGCGGTTTTCAACCCGGGGATGAACGACACTTCCAACCTATCCAAGACCTTCGACGTCGATTGCACGCTCACCTACGACGTCGCTGGCCCGACCGACTTCCTATTCCAAATTCATGCCCTGCGCGGCATGGGCCAGGAGGTGCTGAGCGAGTCGCTGCGGCTTACACCTGCGCTGCAGCAGCACGTCTACGCGGACCCCACTTTGCATCACCGCTTTCCTGCGCCTGCACGCCGAGCGCGGCCCGCTCCAGCTGCACTACACGGCCCGGGTGAGGCGCACGCCGCTGGCGCTGGACAAAATGGCCGCCGAAGTCGCGATCGCCGACCTGCCCGACGAACTGCTGCACAACCTGATGCCGACGCGCTACTGCGAATCCGATCGCCTGAGCCGGGCGGCGCAGATGATTTTCGGTGGGCTGCCGCGCGGATATGCGAGGGTCGAGGCCATCTGCGAGTGGATCCACGACCACGTCGAGTACCTTGTCGGCTCCACGCAGGCCACGACGACGGCGCTAGACGTGTTCGTACAGCGCGCCGGCGTGTGTCGCGACTTCGCGCACTTGGCCGTGACGTTCTGCC
>JANYBE010000332.1 GCA_025360945.1 Rhizobacter sp.
CACCGCCTTGTCGATCTGGTGGCGCTTCGACAGCGACCTCCAAAGGGCCCGCGCGCGCAGCGCGCAAGGCACGCTGCGGACCGATCGAGGTCCAGCAATCCGCAGCGGGTGTGCCGCTGCCGGTAGTGCGTGGCATCGGCGGTGGGCATGACTATGGCATGACGTCTGCGAGGGCATTGGCGCAGCATGGGATCCGCGTCATCGCGATGTCGCGCTTCGGCTACCTGCGCACGCCCATGCCGGCCGACGCACCGGCGACTGCGCAGGCCGATGCGCATGTGTGCCTGCTCGATGCCCTGGGCGTCCGCCGTGCCGCCGTCATGGGAGGCTCGGCCGGCGGGCGGCGCTGATGTTTCTTGCGTTCTTCATCGGTGCCCTGGGCGAAGAACTGGGCTGGTCGGGTTACGTTATCGACCCGATGCAGATTCGATGGAACGCGCTTCAGGCCAGTCTCATCCTGGGCCTGGTCGGGGTCGTCTGGCAAGTCGTGCCGCTGCTTCTGATCAACCGGTCGCCGACATGGATTGCCTGGTGGTGCCTCTACGCCGTGGCGATACGGATGCTAATCGTCTGGCTGTACAACAGCACGGGCAAGAGCGTGTTTGCGGTCGCCCTGTTTCACGCCACGTTGAACCTCACCCTGCGCCTGGGCGGTTTGGTCGATCTGTGCCTGAGCTTGTTCGCATCCCACTGGCAGGATGTCCAGCACGTTCACGTCGTGCAGCTTGCCATCGCTGATGTAGATGAATGCGGGGATCGCGCCGCGCAGGTGCAGCAGCGTGTGCAGCTTGATCGCGGCCTTGGTCGAGCGAAACGGCGCCCAGTCGAGAAAACCGAGGTCTGATGCGCCTTGCAGCCCGATCGCTCTCGGCCAGAACTGCCCGACCTCGCTAACCAATTGATCTTGTTCGACTTTTAACCGGACACTGCTGCATGGCTCTGGTCCTTTCATGGCCAAATTGCGTCGATGGGCGATGTGCCTCAACGAAGCGCCCGGGCTCGGTGCTTCTTCGCTCGTCTCGCTCTAAGGGAGTGTTCGATGTTGCGCCCTGGTGTGTCGGTGCGCGAGCACACAGAGGGCAGGGACATCCGACGCGTCGCAGGCGGGCGACGCTGGCACGGTGGTGAGAAGGGCACCTCGATAGCCAGGAACGGTCACCAAGTGGGTGGGCAGAGCCGGCGTTACTATCCACTTGGACTGAGCGATCACAAAAGACAAGCCTCCCATGAAAAGGAAGACTACCAGCGCGCCGACTCTTGCTGCTGCATTGGAGGATAACAAGGACGTCAAGATTCGGGTTGAGGGTGCCGCGAGCGACCTTGCCTCGGCCAGCGCGGTGTTAGAAACCGAGATAGCGGGCGGAGACGCCGAACTCGCGGCGCGTGAAGCACTGAAGGTCAGCAAGGAAGTCGAGAACAAGGTCCAAGAGTGCGCCGATGACCTTCATTCGGTAAACGCAACGCTGGCGCAGGGCGTCGCTGCCTTGGAGCACACAGAGGATGCGTTGTCTGCCGCCCGGGAAGCACTGATCGATGCGGAGTTGGCATTGACAGCTGCGAAGGCGGGCGAACGTAAGGCACTTCTTGCGGCACGGCACGATTCGGCGACTGGCCTGCCGAACCGCGAACATTTCAATTCACGACTGACCCATGACATCGCCGTGGCGGCACGCCAAGGCTTCGAACTTGCGGTGATGTTCTTCGACCTGGACAAGTTCAAGAACATTAATGACACCCACGGACACGCGGCTGGCGATGAGGTCCTGAAGCAGATCGCCGCCCGGCTGCTCGAATACTGCCGGGTCGAAGACACTGTATGTCGGACCGGCGGGGACGAATTTCTGTACGTGCTCATCAATCCGAAGGGGCGTACCAATATCGAGCGAATCGCTTCAGCACTTCTGGAAACTCTCGCCTTGCCCGTGGTCTTCGAAGGCTTGCAGATTGTTGTGAGGCCGAGTATCGGGATATCGCTCTATCCGCTGCACGGTAAGACGGCGTCCGAGCTGATCAGCACCGCTGATGCGGCGATGTATGTGGCAAAGAAGAGCAGCGGCAACCCCGGGTGGGCCTTCTATGACGGCGCACCGATACCGCATGCTGCCTAACGGTCCGCCCAACGAAAAGCATTTCATGCTGGTGCGCCGGGCACGGGCCCGCGGCGTCAATTCGAGGCGCGCACCAGATCGCACCTTCGTCTACTCGTTGAGTGAGCGAAGGGAGTCGCGGATGTCCTACTCGATGCAGATCCGGCCAACGAGCACCGGCAACGTCACCTGTCCCCCCTCGCGCAGCAAAGGACGAGTAGCAAAGCGTCCTCGACATGCGCGTGTTGCCAGACGCTCGGATTCAGCACGATGTCGTCGTGGCGCAAGCCGGCGCGCGAAGCCGGCGTGTTGTCGCCGAGGAGGATGATCCGGTCGGTGCGCGGATCTGCCGTGATGCCGATGCCGACATAGCTGCTGCCGTCGCAGGCTCGGCCACGTCGTGTAGCGAGCTGAGGGCGGATGTCGACCTCGACGAGCTGTTCACCTGCGCCGCGCAGCCACTCCGCGCTCGCCGCCTGCAGTGCCGGTGGCTGCGGCGGTGCGACCGGACCTACCGCAACGCGCAACAGCACCCACAACACCAGCAGGTGCAGCAACGCGGTCAGAGCCGCTCCGATCAGGCGGAACTCGGCGCTCATGGCGTGCATTCTGAGCCACGTCGCGCGGCGTCGGCGGTTCTTCCTTTGTGCCAGCTTTTGATGAGCGCGGCCCGACAGCGAATTGCTGCTCGAAAGTTTGCAATCAGTCTTACCCTTCCGACCGAACCCATGGTGCGGACAGACGTGAATCGCCGAGACCCGCCGTAGGACGATTGGAGAATCGAACAGCGGCAGCGCGTCCGAACTGGCCCCTCAACCGCGGGAGGCGGGGCCAGAGGTCAACACCAGAAACTCGGTCAAAAGAGCCGCGCTCCCGCACGTGTCGATTGACACGCGTCGGCCTCCTGGTCGAGGGTCTTCTTGATGAAGGTCGGAGGGCAGAGGGTGAGGGTGAACTGCGAATGGTGAGCGGTAGTGCGTCAAACCGGCCCAGTGGACGGCGGCTGCGGTGCCGTTGTGCTGCCGCCGTCACTGCGGGCGCGCCAATCGCCGCGACAACGGCGCGTGCGTCGGAAGAGAAGGGCCATGCCGAGTGCGATAAGCAAGAGCGGGCCGATGAGGTGAAACATGCCGATGGGGATGAGGCCAAAGTACTTGGCGATGCCGAGCGAGCCAATGACGATGAGTGCGACAGGGAAGATTCTCATGATGTACTCCGAGTTGAATGGGTTGCTGTGAAGGCTTGAAACAAGCGAGCGTCAGCGTTGCTCACCAGGCCCGGGTGGTTGAACGGACGCCTTCGGCGATGAGCCGTCGCTCGCAGGTGTTGGTGCGGATGAACTGCCACCACCGCTAGGGCGAAAGTGAGATTGCCACTGCTGCATGCCCGCGCGAAAACGCTCACGCTCTTCTTCGCTCAGGTTGGCCCAACCGGGGCCAAAGTGGCGGTTCATGCGACGCTCCCAGCGGTCCTGCATGCGTTCA
>JANYBE010000344.1 GCA_025360945.1 Rhizobacter sp.
CGCGTTAATGCCGACGACCGCGCCGCTGCCGTCGAACAGCGGCCCGCCCGAGTTGCCCGGATTCACCGCGGCGTCGGTCTGGATGAACGGTACGACCGCGTCGCCCGGCAGCGAGCGGCCCTTGGCGCTGACGATGCCCGATGTGGCCGTCTGCTCCAGCCCGTAGGGCGCGCCGATCGCGAGCACCGGGTCTCCGACTTCGAGCGTGCGTGGGTCGCCGAGCCGCACGACGGGCAAGCCGGTGGCGTTGATGCGCAGCACTGCAATGTCCGTGGTCGCGTCCGAGCCCAGCACCTTCGCGGTGAACTCGCGCCGGTCGCTCAGCTTCACCGTCACGTCTTTCGCCTCACGCACCACGTGCGCGTTGGTCAGGATCAGGCCGTCCGAGCTGATGATGAAGCCCGAGCCGAGGCCCTTGAACGGTACCTGGCTGCCGCGCTGGCCGCGCTGCTGGAAGCCCGGCATGCCACGGAAGAACTTGAAGAACGGATCGTTCTCCATGCCTTCGGGCAGGCCCTGCTCTTCGACCGACGCCTTGTGCATGCCAGCCACCGTGACGCCGACCACCGCCGGCCCGCTTTGCTTGACGATGGCGCGGTAGTTCGGCACGCCTTGCGCGCTTAAGGGTGGGATCGGCGCGGGCGCGTCGGCGCCGGCCAAGGTTGTTGCCGTGCTCGGCACCGGCGCCGGCTTGCCCTTGAGCCAGCCCGGCAGGTCGATCGCGCTCGCCGTGCCGGCGGCCAGCACGCCGGCGGCGATCATCGCAGCGATCAGGGGTTTGGTCATCATGGCGACTCCTTCTGTGATTCGGTCCAGCGCGGCTTTGCGCATGGCACAGAAGATAGGGTCGCCGCGTTAGGCTTCCATTAGCGTTCGGTTAAGCCGAGGTTAAGGCCGATTCTCCTAGCGCCGGCCCACGCCCGCGAGGCGCAGCCGGGCGGCGCCGTCCTCGACGAACTCGACCACGCCGAGGTCCACGGCCTTGCGCCAGAACTCGTTTGCGCGCTTCAGATCGCCGTTGGCGAGGTGCTACTCGGCGATGTAGAAGTAGGCTTCGCACATGGACTCCAGCAGTCGCTTGTCGGCTTGGCCGCGCCGATCGCGGCATCGGCACTGCCGTCGCCAACGGCCATCTCCAGCAAGGGGCGAGGCCCGTCAGTCGGCCATTGCTCCCGCGGGTAGGCGCTCAGCAGCGCGCTCGTGCCTTGCCGCGATTGACGCAGCGCCATCGAGAGCCGGACGACCGGATAGCCGCGACGCACCGCCGAGCGGTCTTTCAGCAGCACCTCGAAGTCGCTGCGCGCGGCCGCGAGATCCTTCTTGAAATAGCGCGCCAGTGCGCGATTCTTAAGCGCCTCGCTGTCGTTCGGCATGCGTTGCAGCACCGCGCTCGAGAGCTCGATCGAGCGGTCCAGATCGCTCAAGCCGGCGCCGGCGCGTGTGACGGAATTCCCGAGACACCGGGGGGCGTCAGAAGCGGACCAGTACACGCAGGCCGCCCAGCGGCGAGTCACCGAGCATGACACTCGCGCCGTGCTGCTGCGCGATGGTGCGCACGATCGCCAGCCCGAGGCCGGTGCCCGGCTCGTCGCCTGCCGCGTGACGGTAGAAGCGGTCGAATACGCGTTCGCGGTCAGCGGGCGCGATGCCCGGGCCGGTGTCGTCGACTTGCAGCGTCACGGCGCCATTGTCCTGCAACACGCGCAGTTCGACGCGCGCACCGGCTGGCGCGTAGCGCACCGCGTTGTCGGCAAGGTTGCGCGCGAGCGCGGTCAGCGCCGCGGCATCGCCCTGTACCGTGACCGGTGCGTCGGCGAACAGCTCGACGCGGGTGCCGCGTGCGGTCGCGAACGGCACGGTCTCGGCAACGGCCGAGCGCACGGCTTCGCCAAGATCGACTGTCCCATGCACCGCGGCCGGCGCGCCCGGCTCGGCGCGCGCGAGCGTCAGCAGCTGCTCGACCAGACGGGCGGCACGGTCGATGCCGGCCGTCAGCGCCTGCGTGGCATCCTGGCGTGCGGCATCGTGGGGCGCGCGCTGAAGCAATTGCATCTGCAGCTTCAACGCCGTCAGCGGCGAACGCAACTCGTGTGCCGCGTCGGCGACGAACGCGCGCTGCGCACCGAGCGACGCACCCAGTCGTTGCAGCAAACCGTTGAGCGCTCCAACGAGCGGCGCAACCTCGTCGGGCAGGCCTTCGGCGGCCAGCGGAAGCAGCGATTGCTCGTCGCGAGCTTTCACGCCATCGGTCAGGCGCTGCAAGGGCGCGAGCGTGCGCGCCGCGAGCCACCACAGCAGCAACGCCATCAGCGGCGCGATCAGGAACAGCGGCGTGACGCTGCGCAGCGCCGCATCGGCGGCGAGCTGCTGGCGGATCTGCAGCGGCTGCGCGACCTGGATCACGCGGTCGCCGGTGGCGACGCTGAAGGTGCGCCAGGTCTTGCCGTGCACCGCGATGTCGGCAAAGCCCAGCAGCGCCCGCGTCGGCAGATCGGTGCGCAGCCGTGGCGGGTAGATGATGCGCCCGTCCGCGGTCCAGATCTGCACCACGACGTCGAGCTGCTCGTCGTTCAGCGTGCTCGCCTGCGCCGGCGCGATCTCGCCCTGGTCGCGCAGCGACAGCGCCATCTGCCGCAGCTGGTAGTCGAAAAGCGCCTCGGTCTCGGCCAGCACGTTGCGGTAGGTCAGCGCGCCCATCACCAGCGCCGTCAACGCCAGCATGCCCAGCAGCATCAGGAGCACCCGAACCCGAATCGAATTCATGCGGCAGGCTTTGATGTGGCGCCGACAAAGTAGCCAACACCCCGAACGTTCTGGATGAACTCCGCGCCGAGCTTGCGCCGCAGCTGGTGGATGTAAACCGAGACGGCGTTGCTCTCGATCTCTTCGCCCCAGCCGTAGAGCCGGTCTTCGAGCTGGGCGCGCGAAAGCAGCGCGCCGGGGCGCTGCATCAGCGCCTCCAGCACTGCAAACTCGCGCGCCGACAAAAGCACGGGCGCGCCGTCTTGCGTGACCTGGCGGGTCGCCGGGTCGAGCGTGACGCCGCCGAACGCGAGCGCCGGCTCGGCGCGCCCGCTGTGGCGGCGCATCACCGCACGGATGCGCGCACCGAGTTCATCGAGGTCGAAGGGCTTGACGAGGTAGTCGTCGGCACCAGCATCGAGCCCGGCAACCTTGTCGCCCGGGCCATCGCGCGCGGTGAGCACGATCACGGGTGTCGAATCCTTGCGCGCACGCAGCGCGCTCAGCACAGCAAAGCCGCCGCTGGACTGCGTCTCGGCACCCGGGGCGGCGGTCGGCGGCAGGCCCAGGTCGAGCAGCACCAGATCGAAACGCTCGCTCGCGAGCGTGCTCTGTGCAGACCCCGCGTCGCGCACCCAGTCGACTGCGTGACCATCGAGGCGCAGCGCGCCGCGCAGGCTCTCGCCGATCATCCGGTCGTCTTCCACCAACAGTAGTCGCATGCGAAAAGCATACTCTGCGTCGTGATCGTCGCTGCCACCGGGATCGGCCAACACGCACAGCTCGCCGATCGTGGTTGGCGGCGCGATATCACGAGCGATGGGAGATCGAAACCGTCTTCGACGAATTCAAGACCCATCTGCGCTCCAACAGCACGGTGCTGCATAGCAAGACGCCCGAGTTGGTCAAGCAGTAGATGTGGGGGCTTGCTGCTCGCGCACTTTGCCATCCGCCAATTGATGGCGCAAGCGGCCTGGCCCCGAGCACTCGATCCGGATCGACTGAGCTTCGCGCACGCCGTGCGCGTGATCAAGCGAAAGATGCCGCAAGTGCGGCCGTTCCCCCCTGAGCAACTCCCATCTTGGCGCAACGCCTTGCTGGAGCAGATCGCCCCAGGTCGATGCGTCAGCAGCCGCGGCGGGCGCAACCCCCGTGGCGTTAAACGAAAAATGAGCAACTTCAACGTCCGCCATCGCGGCCAAGCCCTGCATCAATCTCATCAACCCGTGCCATTTATGCGTATCTGAACAGTATTGAGGCTAGCCGCATCGTCGAGCAAGGCAGCCGCAACGAGGTGTCGACCACGCGCCGCACGCCTACGCGCGCGCCCAGCTCGCCGCCGCACCGGTTCAGTAAGTAGCCGTAGCCCGCCGCACCGCGGTATCGTCTGGTCCATGACCACCACGCTGCGCCACACCCTGCTGTCATTTCGCGACCTGCTTGTCACCTTCGGGCCGTTCATCGTGCTCGCGATCGCGCTGCTCGCGGTCGCCTACTTGGTACTCGATCCGACACCGCCGAAGAAGGTCGTGCTCGCTACCGGCACCGACCAGGGCGCATACGCCGAGTTCGGCAAGCGCTACGCACAGATCCTGAAGGGCTACGGCATCACCGTCGAATTGCGCCCGACCCAGGGCGCGGCCGAGAACCTTCGCCTGCTGCGCGACCCGAAGTCGGACGTGAATATTGCGTTCGTGCAGGGTGGCGCCGGTGAACGTCAGCGCAAGGAGGCCGATTCGGTCGCACCGGCCGACGACGACGACGACGCCGGGCTGGTCTCGCTCGGCAGTCTTTTCTACGAACCGGTCTGGCTGTTCTACCGCACCGATTCGGCCCAGCGGCTGCTGCACGCGCCGGCACTGACGAGCCTGTCGCAGCTGCCGGGCTGGCGCCTGAACATCGGCGCGCAAGGCAGCGGCGCACCGAATCTGATGCGCAAGCTGATCGAGGCCAACCACATTGATCTGGCCACGCTGACTCTGGTGCGCAAGTCGCAGACGCCGGCGACCGTGGATCTGCTAGCAGGCGATATCGACGCGCTAGTGTTCGCCTCCGCCCCCGAATCGCTGATGGTGCAGATGCTGCTACAAACACCGGGCATCGCGTTGTACGACTTCGCGCAGGCCGACGCCTACTCGCGCCGCTTTCCGTTTCTGGCGCCGGTGACTTTGCCGCGCGGCGTGGTCGATCTTGCGAGCGACGTGCCGCCGCGCGATGTACACCTGCTCGCGCCGACCGCCACGCTGGTCGCGCGGGCCGACACCCACCCGGCGCTGCTGCAGCTGTTTGTGCAGGCAGCACAGCAGGTGCACGGCAATGCCGGATGGTTCCAGCACAAGGCCGACTTCCCTAAGGCCGGCGGCACCGAACAACCGCTCGCGAAGGAAGCGCAGCGCTTCTATGCCAACGGTACCCCGGTGCTGCAACGCTACCTGTCGTTCTGGCTCGCGAATCTGGTCGAGCGCATGTGGCCGGTGCTGGTAACGATCGTCGCGATCCTGATCCCGCTGTCGCGGGCGCTGCCGCCGTTGTACCAACTGCGCATCCGCTCGCGCATCTTTCGCTGGTATGCGCAGCTGCGCGAGGTGGAGACCGGCATCGGCAAGCGTCCCGTGGCCGAGTTGCTGGCCAAGCTGGACGCGATCGAGGCGCGCGTCGAAGGCGTGACCGTGCCGCTGAGCTACGCCGACGAGCTGTACTCGCTTCGCAGCCACATCCAGATGGTGGAGAACCGGCTGCGCACGACGACGGGGGTGTCGGCATGAGCAAGCCTCGCGTGGTGATCATCGGCTGCGGCTTCGGCGGCATCGAGGCGGTGCGCATCCTGTCGAAGGCGGACGTCGAGATCACGATGGTTGATCGCACCAACCACCATCTGTTCCAGCCACTGCTGTACCAGGTCGCGACCGCAGGCCTGAGCGCACCGGCAGTGAGCGCGCCGATCCGCCACACGCTGCG
>JANYBE010000507.1 GCA_025360945.1 Rhizobacter sp.
TACCGCATGAGCCCGAGCCGATTGCGTGGCCAAGTCGAGTTCGACGAATCCGCGAGCGATGCAGGTGTGACGGTGAAGCTTGCGTATCGGGCGCCCTACGACGTCGCTGCCTTCCTGCGTTTCATCGCGCTGCGGGCGATCCCCGGGATCGAAGCCGTCGAAGGGCGCTGCGTGCGGCGGACGCTGCGCGCCGGTGCCGTCACACCCACCGCGGGATGGATCGAGATCGAGTTCGCGCCCGGCGCAGCACTCGTCCATCTGCGCTTCGCACCGGAGCTTGCGAATGCGAGCGGTCGCGTTGTCGCGGTCGTGCGCCGCTGGCTCGATCTGGACGCAACGCCCGAGACGATCGACACGGCTCTGGCGGCACTGCCGGGCGCACCGGGCCTGCGGCTGCCGGGAGGCACCGATGCGTTCGAACTCGCGGTGCGCGCGATCCTCGGCCAGCAGGTGGCGGTAGCCGCGGCGCGCACGATCGCGGGGCGCTTCGTCGCGCGGTTCGGCACACCGCTCGCCACGCCGTGGTCCGAGCTCACGCGCAGCTTTCCCCAGCCCGAACTGATCGCCGCCACGCCCATCGAACACATCGCCGAACTCGGCATCATCCGCACCCGCGCGGCAGCAATCACCGCGATCGCGCAGGCCTGGGGCGAGATCGCACCGCTGCTTGCGGCGCGCGCCCGCCCCGAGCCGCTGATCGCGCGCCTGTGCGCAATCAAGGGCATAGGCGCGTGGACGGCGCACTATGTCGCGATGCGCGCGCTCGGCTGGCCCGATGCCTTTCCGCCCAATGACGTGGCGGTACTCAAGGCCATGCATCAATTGTTCGGAACGAACTCGCAACGCGAGGTCGATGCGCGTGCCCAACCGTGGCAACCCTGGCGCGCGTATGCCGTGCTGCGACTTTGGAATACCTTGGAGAAAATATCATGACGATGCCCGACACGAGCGCCTGCACGGCACAGACGACCATAGACACACCGCTGGGCAAGCTGCTGCTCGCCCGCACCGCGAAAGGTCTGGCCGGCGTCTGGTTCGAAGGCCAGAAGCATCACCCGGCCCCACTCGCCGTCGCGCGCCGCCCCGACGACACACTGCTGCGCCGTGCGGCCGACCAACTGCACGCATACTTCTGCGGCGAGGCGCTGGTGTTCGACGTGCCGCTCGACCTGCAGGGCACGCCGTTCCAGCGCAGCGTGTGGCAGGCTCTGCTCGCGATCCCCGGTGGCGAGACGCGCAGCTATGGCGAGATCGCGAAAGTGCTCGGCACGGCATCCGCGGTGCGTGCTGTCGGCGGCGCAATCGGGCGCAACCCGGTGTCGGTGATCGTGCCGTGCCACCGCGTCGTCGGCAGCGACGGTTCGCTCACCGGCTACGCCGGCGGCGTGGATCGCAAGCGCGCCTTGCTCGCACTGGAACATGCAACCGAGGGTGCCGTCGCTTGAGAATTTCCGACCTGAGTGAACTGCTGCTGCTCGCCGCACTGTGGGGCGCGTCGTTCCTGTTTATGCGTTTGGGCGCGGCCGAGTTCGGCCCGATTGCGCTTGTCGCGGTGCGGGTCACCGGCGCGGCGCTCTTCCTGATGCCACTACTGCGACTGCGCGGGCAGATGGGCGTGCTGCGCCAGCACTGGCGGCCGATCTTCGTCGTCGGGCTGACGAACTCGGCGCTGCCGTTCCTGTGCTTTAGCTACGCGGCGCTGTCGATCACGGCCGGGCTCTCCGCGATCTTCAACGCGGCCTCGCCTTTGTTCGGTGCTGTCGTTGCATGGCTGTGGTTGAACGACAGGCTAAACCGCACGCGAATTCTGGGTCTCGTGATCGGGTTTGCCGGCGTGCTCTGGCTCGCGTGGAACAAGACCGATCACGTCAGCGCGTTCAAGCCCGGCGGCTCGGGCTGGGCCATTGTCGCCTGTCTCGCGGCGGCCGTGCTGTACGGCATCTCGGCCAGTCTGACGAAGAAGACGCTCGCAGGCGTCGCGCCGATGGCGGTGGCCGCGGGCAGCCAGTTGTCGGCAGCGATCGCGCTCGTCGTGCCGGCGATCCTGTGGTGGCCCGCGTCGATGCCTTCGGGCACCGCGTGGCTAACGGCCGCGCTGCTCGCGGTATTCAGCACCGGCGTGGCGTACGTGCTGTACTTCCGTCTGATCGCGAACATCGGCCCGGCGAATGCGATCGCCGTCACCTTTTTGGTGCCCGCGTTCGCGGTGCTGTGGGGCTGGTTGCTGCTCGGCGAGCAACTCACCGGCACGACGGTGCTCGGCTGCGCGGTGATCCTGTTCGGTACGAGCCTGGCGACGGGCCTGCTGACGATGCCCGCCTACCGAATCGGCAAGCCGACGTAATTCTCGGCGAGTGCCGTGGACGCGGCCTTCGATCCCACGAGGTACTCGAGCTCGGCGTGCTGCATCTTCTGCCCGAACGCGCCGGTCTCGGGGAATTTGTGCATCAGCGAGGTGAACCACCACGAGAAGCGCTCGGCCTTCCAGATGCGCGCGAGGCAGCGCTGCGAATACGCATCAATTCCGGCCGGGCTCTTGTCGCGGTAATGCTCGATCAGGCCTTGCGACAAATAGCCCACGTCCGACGCGGCGAGGTTCAGCCCTTTCGCACCGGTCGGGGGCACGATGTGCGCTGCATCGCCGGCGAGAAACAGCGTGCCGAAGCGCATCGGCTCGGCGACGAAGCTGCGCAGCGGCGCGATGCTTTTCTCGATTGATGCGCCGGTCGTGACCTGCTGCGCGACCTCGGCGGGCAGGCGCAAGCGCAGCTCGTCCCAAAACGCCGCATCGGACCAGTTCTCGACCTTGTCGGTCAGCGACGTTTGCAGGTAGTAGCGGCTGCGCGTGCGACTGCGCTGGCTGCACAGCGCGAAGCCGCGCTCATGGTTCGCGTAGACGAGCTCGTGCCGCACCGGCGGCACATCGGCGAGGATGCCGAGCCAGCCGAACGGGTAGACCTTCTCGAAGATCGCGATCGCGCACGCCGGCACGCTCGCGCGGCTCACGCCGTGGTAGCCGTCGCAGCCGGCGATGAAGTCGCAGGCGAGTTCGAGATCGCGACCGGCCTGGTGGTAGCGCACATGGGGCGCCGCACCGTCGAAGCCGTGGACGCTGACGTTCTCGGCCTCGTACACGGTCGTGAGGCCGGCCGCGGCGCGTGCCTGCATCAGGTCCTGCGTGACCTCTGTCTGGCCGTACACGGTGACGCGCCGACCCGTAAGGCCGAAGAAGTCGATGCGGTGCAGTTGCCCGTCGAACGCGAGCTCCGTGCCGTCGTGCGGCAGGCCCTCGCGGCGCAGGCGCTCGGCGACGCCGGCCTGTTCGAGCAGCGCGACGGTGGTCTGTTCCAGCACGCCGGCGCGGATGCGGCCAAGCACGTACTCGGCGCTGCGCTGTTCGATGATCACGGCGTCGATGCCGGCTTGGTGCAGCAGTGCACCGAGCAGAAGGCCGGCGGGGCCGGCGCCGACGATGGCGACCTGGGTTCGCATGGAGTGGCTCCTTGATGCGCACGAATCTAGGCCCTTTCTCGCAATTCGCCAATATGATCGAGTTCTCGGAAACAATTCGCCGGATGAATCAAGGTGCATGGACAAGAAGCAGCTCGACCTGAACCTGCTGCGCGTGTTCCGCGCCGTCTACATCGCTCGCAACGTGCGACGCGCGGCCGAGCAGATCGACCTGTCGCAGCCGGCCGTCAGTCATGGCCTCACCAGGCTGCGGCTTCAGCTCAAGGATCCGCTGTTCGTGCGTGCGCCCGGTGGCGTCGTGCCCACGGCGCGGGCACATCATTTCGCGCGCTCGGTCGAGGCGGCACTCGCGATCGTCGAAGCCTCGCTCGACGAGACCGAGCGTTTCGACCCGCTCACCTCGATGCGCCGCTTCGTGTTGCACATGAGCGACCTTGGGCAGGGCGAATTTCTGCCGGTGCTAATGGAGCACCTGGGCATGCACGCGCCCGGGCTGCGCATCGAGGCCACGCAACTGCCGCTCGACGACGTGCTGCCTGCGCTCGAGCAGAACCGCATCGACTTCGCGCTTGGCTACCTCCCCGATGTGCGCGGCACCGAGCATGAGCGGCTGATCGCCGATCGCTACGTGGTCGTCGCGCGCAAGAACCATCCGCTGGCGGCCTCGCTCGGCACGAAGCGATCGCTGCAGCAACTCGAGTACCTCGTCTCGCTCAGCCACCCCGAGCCCGGGAAGGCTCTGGCGCGACTCGATCTGGCCGAACAGGTGCGCGTGACGCTGCCGCACTACGGCGCCGCGCCCGACGTGCTGTGCCGCACCGACCTCGCGGCTATCATTCCGGAGCGGCCTGCTCTGCGCTACGCGCGGAATTTTCCGCTCGTCATCAAGACGCTGCGCATTGATCTGCCGCCGCTCGAAATCTGGGCCCACTGGTACTGGCGCATGAACCACAACCCGGGCCATCGGTGGTTGCGCGAAACGCTTGCCACACTGTACGGTTGAGGAAAGGACGGTGTCGGTACGCGCCCTCATCCTGCACGTGCAGGGCCTGAGCTTTGCGTTCGAACCAGCCGGCGCTCGTGGTCGATGGCTCGCTGTCCGTCGCCGCCGACGTGACGCTGCCCCACGGCGATACCGGCAGTGGCAAGTCCACGCTGCTGCGGGTGATCGCGGGCAGGCTGGCCGCCGCGGGCCGGTTGACGCTCGCCGGGGTTCGCCTCGAGAACGACCCAGTGGCTTACCGGCACCAGGTGTTCTGGTGCGATCCGACGACCGACGCGTTCGATCAGGTCACGGCCGCGACTGCACTGCAGCGCTGCACGCGGGCGATGCCGGTGTCGACGCCGTCGGCTGGCAAGCACTCGTTGAAGGTTTCGCACTGACGCCGCACCTCGACAAGCCGATGTACATGCTCTCGACCCGCTCCAAGCGCAAGGTCTGGCTGGGGGCCGCGATCGCATCGGGCCGCGCGCTGATCATGCTCGAGGAACCGACCGGCGGACTCGATGCGGCATCGACCCGCTGTCTGATGCGTGTACTCGCCCACCTCGCTGGGCAGCGCGATCGAGCCATCGTGGTCGCCAGTGCCGAGCGACTTGATTGGGTTTCGCTCGCCGGCGTGATCGAGCTGCCTCTGGCTTGACGCCTTCGGTCCTTCGGTCAGGCCGGGCGAGACGCCATTCGCGCAAACGCCGATGTCGCGCCCGCCGACGCGCATGCGGTCCCGCGCTCAGATCAACCGGCTTTTACCGTGCCCCTGCCAGTACTTCTCGCGCAGAGGCTGCTTATAGAGCTTGCCGGTGGGGAGCCGCGGCAGCGCGTCGGTGAAGTCGATCGAGCGCGGGCATTTCAGGTGCGCCAGGTGCTCGCCGCAGAACGCGATCAGCAATCGTGCGAAGGCAGCGTCGGCCACGATGCCGGGCATCGGTTGAACCACCGCCTTGACCTCCTCGCCCATGTCCTCATTGGGTACGCCGAAGACCGCCGCGTCGGCCACCTGCGGATGCGTGATCAGCAGGTTCTCGCACTCCTGCGGGTAGATGTTGACGCCGCCCGAGATGATCATGAAGGTGGACCGGTCGGTCAGGTACAGGAAGCCGTCGTCGTCGACGTAGCCGACATCGCCGACCGTGCTCATCGTGCCGTCGGCGGAGCGCGTAGCCTGGGTGCGCTGCGGATCGTTGAAGTAGACGAAGGGGTTGGCGGTCTTGAACCACAGCTCGCCGGGCTGGCCCTTCGGCGCGGGCTGCATCGCCTCGTCGAGCACATGCAGTTCGCCCATCAGCACCCGCCCGACGGTGCCGCGGTGCGCGAGCCACTCGGCGCTGTCGCAGGCGGTGAATCCCATCGCCTCGGTGGCGCCGTAGTACTCGTGGACGATCGGCCCCCACCACTCGATCATCTGCTCCTTGACCTGCGCCGGGCACGGCGCGGCCGCGTGCACCGCGATCTGCAGCGACGACAGGTCGTGGCGCCGGCGCACCTCGGCCGGCAGCTTCAGCATGCGGCTGAACATCGTCGGCACGAGCTGGGTGTGGGTGACGCGGTACTTCTCGACCAGCGCCAGGTACGGCTCGGGATCGAAGTGCTCCATGATCACGACCGTGCCGCCATTGCGGATCGCCAGCGCGACGTTGGCCTGCGGCGCCGAGTGGTACAGCGGCGCCGGCGACAGGTAGATCATGCCCTCGCGGCACTGCCACAGCTTGTTCAGGAAGCCGAACAGCGGCAGCGGCTGCGCCGGCGGGTTCTCGGGCAGCGGCCGCAGGATGCCCTTGGGCCGGCCCGTGGTGCCCGACGAGTAGAGCATCGCGGTGCCCAGGCTCTCGTCGGCGATCGGCGTCTCGGGAAAGCGCGCGACGGCCTCGGCGAAGTCGACCCAGCGCGGATCGCCCAGCGCGCGTACCGCCTCGCCGCCGTCGACCACCAGGCACCGCCTCACGCGCGGGCAGTGCGCGAGCGCGGCGCGGGCGATCGGCAACTTGGCGATCGACGTGATCAGCAGCTGCGACTCGCTGTTCTCGACGATGTAGGCCAGCTCCTCGGCGGTGAGGAACGAGTTGATGCAGGTGTAGTACAGCCCCGCGCGCTCGCCCGCGCCGTTGCACTCGAGGTAGCGGTTGTTGTTCTCCATGAAGATCGCGTAGTGGTCGAGGCGCCGCAGGCCCTCGGCACGCAGCAGGTGGGCCAGGCGGTTGCTGCGCGCTTCGAGTTCGGCATAGCTCACGGTCTCGCCGCTGCCGGCCATGATGAAGGCGGCGCGGTCGGGATGCTGGGCATGGCGGTTGCCGACGTACATGAGCGGTCTCCTGCGGCCCGGACCGGGCCGCTGTGTTGATGCGTCTGCGAAGCGCCGATGATCCCGCTTCTCAGCCGGGCGGGCCTTCGGAGAAGTACTCGGGTCGGCCCGCGGTCCACATCTCGCCCCACAGGCGCCCGCCGCCGTCGACCGTCATCACCTCGCCGGTCATGAAGCTGGCCGCGGGGCCGGCGAGGAAGACCGCGGCCTCGGCGATCTCGCGCAGCGTGCCGCGGCGGCGCAGCGGGTTGGCGCGGTGGAATTCGCGCTGCGCCTCGGGCGGGTAGACGTCCAGGCCCTCGCTCGCCGTCAGCCCGGGCGCGAGGCAGTTGACGCGCACACCCAGCGGCGCCCATTCGACCGCGACGGTGCGGGTCACGCCGATCACGCCGGCGCGCGCCGCCATCGAGTGCGCGATGCCGGCGCGCCGGGCGCGATCGTCAACGTGATCGCGGTGGTCGACCGCGGCATGCCCGGCA
>JANYBE010000381.1 GCA_025360945.1 Rhizobacter sp.
GATCGGGTAGGCCACGTCGGTGACCAGCACCGTGTACTCCCACATCCGTTGGCCCTCGAGCACCGCCATGTCCGCCAGCGCCAGGCGCATCTGCCCGCTGTGGTCACGTCGCTCGCGGGCCACTCCTTCCCGGATCCGCCGGCGCACGATCACCACGCGACGCTTCGCGCTCCAGCCCAGCAACTGGAGCCGGTCCTCCACGACCTGGCACCCCTGCGCGTCCGGGCGACTCCAATCGGTCCGGCTGAACTGACGCGCCACCAGGCGCTGCACGTTCTTGGTCTGGCGCAGTCGCAGCAGGTACGGTTGGTCGCGCTGCTCCAACTCCACCAAGATGCCCTCATTGCCGTAGCCGCAGTCCCCGCGCACCAACGCCGGACGCTTGTCGCCGAGCTCGTCCAGCAGCCTGGCCAAGCCGGCCTTGGCGTGCACGCTGGTGTGCTGATTGCCGGCGTTGAGCTGCACATCCAGCACGAGCCGCAAATTGCTCATCCAGTAAGTGTGCAGCACATGGCTGGGGCGACCAGGCTTGTGAGGGTTGTATCCCAGCTCGGCCCCCTCTTGCCGGCCGTACAGCGGCTTGACGCTGGCGTCTATGTCCAGCACCCACGGGCGCTCCAGCGCTTCGCGCACGCTGCGCATCAGCGCCGGGCGCAGCCACGCGCCGCTGGCGGCCTCATCGATGCGCTCCAGCGCCCGGCGCAGCGCGTCCTCGCTGATCACGCGCTCCATGCCCAACGCCTGCGCGGCCACCGCATCGCCTCGCAGCGCCGTGACATGCGCATAGCGACGATGACCCGCCAGGATCGCCAGCAGCAGCGTGCCCAGCACGTCGCGCTTGCCCGGGGCGTTGTTGCTGCGGTATTCCAGCGGACAGTCGGCCACCCAGCGATCGAACACTCCGGCCGTGGCCAGGAACTCGGCGAAGAACACCAGTTGACCGTTCGGCGTGGCCGGTGCGCCTTCGTCCCAGCGCACGTGCATGCGCCCGCCCAGCGTGTCCACCACCATCGCCTCGTCGACCCTGCCCGCAGCGGTCAGCTCAGCCCCTTTACGCTTGCGTCTTGACTCACCCATGAGGTGAGTCTGTCAGATCACGGCAAACCCGCGCAAGGCCTCGCGTTCAACGTAATTCGCGGGCTTCAACTGCCGAAATTAGGCTCAACAACGCACGCTGGTGGAAGTCGGCTTCTGGCCGTCCAGAGTCGACCATTGGACGGTTCCGAACGGCAACTCTCGTGGCGCATCGCTAACGGTCCAGCACGAAGGTACGCTACAGCACGAGGACCGGCCGTCGATGCTCGGCGTCCGAGCGGTCGTGGACGAACCCACCAGACCTTCGGCTCACGATCTCGCAGCGGCAAAGCAGTCGCCCAAAGTCCAAGCTCAGCCGCGGCCAAAGACTCTCGGCTGAGCGCATTGTTAGCCTCGCACCGCGCTCCTGGCCGAGGCGCCTATGAGCGACTAGGATCGCTACGACAAGAGCGCCGGTTGCGCATGCGCGTGGTCCGGCGAGGCGGCAGCCGTCGCCTCGCGATGCGCCTCGATGCGCTCCGCCAAGTACAGCGCGTCGCGCGCCACGCCGGAGAAGCGGCCCGATCCCCAGGTGTGAAGCCACGGCAAGCCGAGAAAGTACAGGCCTTCCTGCCGCGTCACGCCGCGCACGTGCTGCGGGTGTCCACGTCCGTTGAACACCGGCGCATCGAGCCAGGCAAAATCGGGCGTGAAGCCGATGCACCAGATCACCGACGAGATGCCGGAGGTGCTCAGATCTCGTATGCACCGGCACCATGATCGTGTGGCCGTCGATCGTCACCGCCTTGTGATCGGAGGGTCCTGCACCGCCGCGCCGGCTGGCAGCGCCAGCGCTCGGGTCGATCAGGCGCAGCCCGAGGGACTGCAGCTCGGTCATCAGTTCGCGGCTGCTCGGCGAAAGGGAGTTGGTCATGCGGGAAGCTCCGGTGTAGGTGAAATCGCCGACATTGCGACAGGCATCTCGAAGAAGGTCTGCGCCGGCCGCTCGTTGATCGCGAGGCTCAGCAGCTCGGGCCGTGCGTAGTGGCCGACCGAATCCATCATTCGCTTGCGCTTGGTGATCAGTGCCATGTCGAGGTCGGCCACGACCATGCCCTCGCCTTCGGTCAGCGGCTCGGCCAGGTACTTGCCTTCGGGCGAGACGATCGCGGTGTGGCAGCCGCCGCGCAGCGCCTGCTGCAGGCCTGAGTCGGGGGTGACGGCGTGCACTTGCGCGTCGCTCAGCCAGCCGGTCGCGTTGACGACGAAGCAGCCGGACTCAAGCGCGTGATGGCGGATCGTTACGCCCATCTGGTCGGCGAAGATCTGCCCGACCAGCGACCCGGGGAACTGCGCACAGTGGATCTCTTCGTGCTACGCCATCAGCGCGTAGCGCGCCAGCGGGTTGTAGTGCTCCCAACAGGCCAGCGCACCAATGCGGCCGACGGCGGTGTCGACGACCTTGAGCCCGGCCGCGTCGCCCTGGCCCCAGACCATGCGCTCGTGGTAGGTGGGCGTGATCTTGCGGCGCTTGAGCGCGAGTCGCCCATCGGCGTCGAAGAGCAACTGCGTGTTGTAGAGGCTGCCGTGATCGCGTTCGTTGACGCCGAGCAGCACGACGATGCCGCGCGTGCGGGCCCGCTCGGCCACTGCCTGCGTGACCGGTCCCGGCACCACCACCGCCTGCTCGTACAGGCGCAGGTGCTCGGGCCCTGCTTGCACGGCGGGAGCACGAACGAGAAGTACGGGTAGTGCGGCACGAAGGTCTCGGGAAAGACCACCAGCCGGGCACCGCGATCGGCGGCCTCGTCGATCGCCGTGCAGACTCGGTCCAGCGTCCCATCCGGCCGCTCGAAGTCGGGCGCGATCTGCACCGCTGCAGCACGGACGATGGCCGGCCGCGTCATCTCACAGCGTCCAGGTGTCGAGGATGAACGCGTTCTGCTTGCGATGCAGCAGGATGAGGTCAAGCACGTCGAGCGGACTGATCGGCTTGATGCCTTCGATGAGTGCGCCTTCGCCGTGCCCGTAAAGCGCCTGCAGCGCGAAGCGGCACGCGTAGACCTTGCCGCCCTCTGCAATGAACTTGCCGATCTGGTTGTTGAAGTTCTGATGACCCGGGAAGGCCTCGTCGCCGAGTGTCGGGAAGCCGCGTTGGACACCGAGCGTGACACCGGGGCCGTACAGCAGGATCGACGTGTCGAAGCCCTTGCGCTTCAGCCTTGTCGCCTGCAGCAGGTTGACAAATCCGATCGAGCCTTCGAATGCGACGGTGTGGAACGTGACGAGCGCCTTCTCGCCGGGCTCGGCTTTCACATCCTCGAAGACCTTCTCTTCATAGTCGACGAGGGCATCGCCCTTCTTGTGCGCGGGGTGGGTGACCTTGGGCATGGTATGGCTCCGTGGGTTGAGGGGAAAGAGTTTCGCTCGGACATTCGCATGCGGCGTGCCGCGGCGGCCGTTGCAGATGCGATCAAGGGCCGATCAATCAGGAGCGGCGCAGGCGAGGTCGGCGTGGCCGCGGCGAAGGCGTGTCACCGCGCCTACGGTCTGTGCGGTCCGTGGCACCACGCCTGGGCACGCCGCATGCGATCAATGCACTCGATCAAGGGTCCAGTGCGCACCATCAGCGAACGCGGACACGCGAATCCGACGGTGAAACGTTGGCACGATCGATGCGATCAGCGCATGGCGTTTAGTGCGATCAACCGACGTGAGCCCCTCATGCCCCATCTCGCCGCGCGCTGGCGCCGTTCCATCGAGTCGATCGACCGCCCGGCCTACCTGCTTATCCCCGATCTGATCGCCCAGGACCTGCGCGACGGACGCCTCACCGCGCGCGAG
>JANYBE010000387.1 GCA_025360945.1 Rhizobacter sp.
CTGGTGCCTGCAGGCCAGGTGCACGACCTGCGCCTGAAGCTCGCGACCGCCGGACTTCCCAAGGGCTCGGTCTCGGGCTACGAATTGATGGACAGCGCGCGCTTTGGTCAGACCCAGTTCCAGGAACGCCTCACTGCGCAACGCGGCCTCGAAGGCGAACTGACTCGCTCGATCACCTCGATGG
Organism: Rhizobacter sp.; assembly: GCA_025360945.1. Taxonomy (GTDB): domain Bacteria; phylum Pseudomonadota; class Gammaproteobacteria; order Burkholderiales; family Burkholderiaceae_C; genus LMDS01. The sequence goes on from JANYBE010000387.1 coordinate 185, forward strand.
CCGCAGTGAGCAACGCCCGCGCGCTGTCCATCAATTCGTAGCCCGAGACCGAGCCCTTGGGAAGTCCGGCGGTCGCGAGCTTCAGGCGCAGGTCGTGCACCTGGCCTGCAGGCACCAGGATCGCGGCGCCGCCTTCACTCATCTTGTAGGGCACATTCATCTGCGACAACTGGGCGATGACGGCGCCGCCGTCCTTGTCGGAGAGGTTCGCGTACAGCACCTTGAAGTCGCCCTTGCTGCTCCACAGCGTCATCGCGAGCACCACGCCGGCCAGTACAGCCACGCCAAGCGCGAAGCTGAGCTTGCTGCGCATCGGCATCGCGGCCATGCGGCCGGCGAAGCTCGCAGGTTCGACAAAGGGAAGTGCGGGGTTGATGACGACTGCGTTGTCCATGGATCTTTGGGTCCCGTACGGTGCGAGCGAGCTCTTGTTAAGAGACAGCCCCTGATTGAAAGTGATTGTTCGGGAACTTGACATCTGCGGATGCGGTGAACAGGCGGCCAAAGAGGCGTCAGTTCGCACCATTGCATGACAGGCGTGTGCCTACGATTGCCACCACGATGAACGTGACCCTCAAACCCTTCGACTTCGCCCAGGCCGTCGCCCGCGCAGGGCTGACCACCAATGGCCAGCCGTTGCAAAAGGGCAAGGCCGTCGAGGGCGCGGGGTTCCAGCAGGCTCTGACGCAGGCGCTGGGCGCTGTGAACAAGTCGCAGAACGATGCAGTCGCGATGCAGCGCGAGGTGCAGCTCGACAACCCGACCGTCAGCATCGAGCAGACCATGGTCGCGATGCAGAAGGCGCAGATCGGCTTTCAGGCCGCCTTGCAGGTTCGCAACAAGATGGTCCAGGCCTACTCGGACATCATGTCGATGCAGGTATAGCGTAGCCCGGAACGGGCCGCACGCGTCTTCCCGACCTGGACGTGCCGGCTCAAGTTCAGGCGGGCAGGCGCGGCTTGGGCTATCCGCTTTCGCTGGTCTTCACAAGGCTGCATCGGCGCGGCCTCGCTTGGACTGGAGCCGCATGCCGTGCAGCGTCGCGCTACCCGTGTTCATCGCCTATGCGTCGCAGGGCCTGGGCGCGCCGGCCGACCTTGCCGGCAGGGGTGCGTGAGGGGCGGTAGGGGTCACAAAAGCGGCCCTATTCCTAGGCGGCGTTTGTTTTGCGTTGGGGTGCCCGTGGTGGCGCCCAGTGCGATTCGGTGGCTGTTGGCGCTCGGCCGTTGGGCGGGTTTGCCAACACGGCGAGCATGTCCCGCAATTGCTGCACATAGGCCGCGCCGTGCACTTTGCGCAATTCGTCGAACGCTGCCTCAGTCAAGTACTTGCCGATCTCACGCATCTCGGAAGTCTCCATCGTCGAGCCGTAGACAACATTCTGAGCAGGCAGCCCAGCCGAGCCTGTACGCTATCGAACAAACAGGCTAGCCGTCGACGGTGTCGTCGGCGCGAGGCAACCGAGGCAGGTCCTCGCTGTCTGCGAAGGCCAACTCGACAGCGGCCTCGGCGGAAAAAGCCGCGAACCGCAGCCCGGCGCCATACCGCCGCGGCAAGGTCGGCCGCATCGGCTAGCAGCATTGCTTCGTCGCGCTCGCGTAGTCGCGCGGCAGCCCGACGAACCCAATCGACCCGCGGCAGAAGGTGGTTAAACCCGTTGTCGCCCACTGTTGTCGATCTTGCAAGACAGGAGAAGGTTTCTAGGAATCGGCGCGCCCGGACGCGACGTCCCCAGAACCACAGCCGAAATGCAAGGTCTATGGGGGTCTATGGGCTCCATCAAATCAAAGCTGCTACGACGCGCATGAAGCTACGCGCCAACAGACGGACGTGCACGCTGCCCGTGCCAAGAACATTGATGGTCCACTCTTCGCCGGGCGCGACGGGCTCGTCTGAGGCCTGCCGGTGGCCAACGTTCTGTCAATGCGAGGTCTGGGCGCGGCCGTTGCCGCACGTTCAAGTCGCCAGAATGCTGCGCACCAGACGCGCCAGTTCCTCGAGCGTGTTCTGCTTTTGCATCACGCTGCGCACACCCGCCGCGACGGCATGCAGCTGCAGATCCTCGGAGATGTAGCCGGAGCTGATCACCACCGGCAGATCGGGCCGTAGCGCCGCCACCGCGCGCGCCACGTCCATGCCAGTGAAGCCGGGCATGTTGAAGTCGGTCACGATCAGGTCGAAAGCCAGCGGACTGGCCTGCACGGCGGCCACCGCCGCGCGACCGTCGGTGAACAGGCTGACGCGGTAGCCGGCCTGCACCAGCAGACGCTCCACCATCAGCACGATGACCTCATCGTCGTCGACGTAGAGCACATGCTGGCCGGCGCCCTGAAGCGCGCCCGGCTCGGTGCCCGGCGGCGGCGGCGCGATCGGCTCGGGGTCGACGGTCGGCAGGTACAGATGCACCGTTGTGCCCAGCCCCGGCGTGCTGTCGACCCGGATCGTGCCGTGGTGTGCGGCTACGATGCCATGGACCACCGACAGGCCCAGCCCGGTGCCCTGACCCATGGGTTTGGTCGTGAAGAATGGCTCGAAGATGCGCGCCTGCGTGGCCGCGTCCATGCCGCTGCCGGTGTCGTGCACCCACAGGTGCGCGTAGTGCCCGAGCGCGAGTTCGAAGCCGGAGCGCGTCGCCCGCACGCCGACGTCGAACGGCTCCAGTCCGATCAGAACCTGCCCCGCCCGACCCTGTAGCGCGTGCCAGGCGTTGGTGCACAGGTTCATCAGCACCTGCTGGATCTGCGTAGCATCCGCCTCGGCGTGCAGCGGCTCTTGCACCAGCCTGCATTCGAGCGCGACCGAGGCCGGCAGCGTCGAGCGCAGCAGCGCCACCGTCTCTGCCACCAGCGGCTGCAGCGGCTGGTTCACCAGCGCATGCGGCTGACGGCGCCCGAACGCGAGGATCTGCTGCACCAGATCGCGGGCGCGGGTGCTGGCCTTGCGAATCTGCTCCAGGCTTTTTTGCGCCGGGTGGCCGGCCCCTACATCTTCGCGGGCGAGCGCCACGTTGCCTAGGATCCCGGCCAGGATATTGTTGAAATCGTGCGCGATGCCACCGGCCAGCGTACCGATCGACTCGATGCGCTGCGACTCGCGCAACTGCGCCTCCAGCGAGCGGCGCTCGCGGTTGCTGCGCCGCAGGCGCCGCATCAGCACGAACATCAGCACCAACAGGGCGGCCCAGGACAGGCAGCTCAGAAGCGCCAGCCGGCGCCAGCTGTCCAGCACATCGTTCGCGCTCAGCGCCACCGTCAGAAAGAACGGATAGCCCTTGACGACGACGGTGCCGGAAATGCGCGGCACGCCATCGGTGAAGGCCACGTACTCGTCGACCGACTCCTGCTTGCTGGTCTGCAGCGAAAGCCAGATGGGGTGGCGCGATGGCATCGGCTGATTGACCTCGGCATCGATCTGGGGCCAGCGCAGAACGAGCTTGCCGGAGGCGTCGATGCGGCGCAGGAATACGGCGCCGTTGCGGCCGATGTCGAGGCTAGCGAACTGCTGCTGAAAGAAGCTCAGGTCGAGCGGCGCCAGCACGGCACCGTAGAAACGGCCCTGCGCGTCACGCAGCGGCCGCGTGATCACCATTGTCGGGCGCTGACTCACGCGGCCGGTGACAACCTCGGAGAACAGCAGATCGGCACGCGGGTCGCTGCGGTAGATCGCGAAGAACGAACGGTCGGCGTAGTTGGCGCGCGGCGTAGTCGATGCCGACGATACATAGCGTTGCTCGCCTTGGGCGTCGACGAGGCGCAGGGCGATCATCTCGTCGAACGCGCGCAGCATCGAGTCGAGCTCGGCGTTCAGACGATCGCCGTAGCGCAGCTCGCCCTGCGGCGCCATGGCCTCGACCGGCGTCGCCAGCGCCAGCCCGTGCAGGATCGAGTCGGTGCGCCGGAACGTCGCGTCCAGGCGAACCTCGAGTGTCCGCGCGTAATTAAGTGCAGTGACTTGCGCCGCACGCAGTGCATCCACCCGAGCCGACCACAGCAGGTAGGCGATCAGCGTCGTCGCGCCGATTGCCGTCGCGACCAGCACCGCGAGAAGTTGCTGGCGCTGCATCAGCGGCTCATGCACCGCGCGAGAGCTGGTCATATGAGGGCCTTGGAGATACGGCGTGTGCGGGCTCTGTCCTGAACGGTGATGGGACGTTGAATCATCTTACGCGCGACCCTGCCGTCGTGAGGCTCGCATCGGACCGCGCGTGCGCTACGGCTTGTTGCTGCGGCGCATCATCAGTACCGCAAGTAGCGCCGACGCAAGCATCAGGAACAGACTCACCGCATTGAGCACGGGAGAAGCGCCTTCGCGCATGCGGCCGTACATCAGCACGGTAAGCGGCGCGTCCGCGCCGACCAGCATCAGCGTGGTGTTGAAGTTCTCGAACGACATCAGGAACGAGATCACCGAAGCGCCGATCAGCGCCGGCTTCAGGTACGGCAGCGTGATCGTGCGCAGTACCGCGAGGCGCGAGGCACCGAGGTTGTGGGCGGCCTCTTCGAGCGTGACGTCGAAGCGCTTCAGGCGTGCGCTGATCGTGAGCGTGGCGATCGCGACGATGTACGAGAACTGGCCGAGCACCACAAGCGGCAGGCCGGGGCGAAGAAAGTCCAACTCCCAGCCGAGTAAGTCCTCGCCGAACTGCGCGATGCGGCTCGCGAACGCGAGGATCGAGATGCCCAGGATCACGCCCGGGATCACGAGTGGCGCGAGCATCAGCAGCGACAGCGCCGATTTGCCGCGGAACTGCGTGCGCTCGATCAGGAACGCGTTGACTGTGCCGACCGCGATCGACAATGCGGTGACCCAGCTGGCCACCAGCGTGCTCGTCCACAAGCTGTGCCGCAGCGGCGCGTCGCCCACTAGCTTGACGAACCAGATCAGTGTGAAACCACGCCACGGTGGCGCAGGGTAGGGCGCGTTGTTGAACGCGAACACCGCGACCACTGCTAGCGGCAGGAACAGGCACGCAAAGAACGCCGCGGCGTAGATCCACGGTGCCGCACGCAACCAGGGAGCACGTGGCAACGAGGGAATCATGTGCGCCTCATCACGTCGCCGAAGCGTTGGCCGGCGAGCCTCAACCCGATCCACACGATCGCGGTCGACAGCACCAGCAACAGGAAGCCGAACGCCGCACCCTGCTCCCAGTTGAAGCGGGTGATGAACTGGGTGTAGATCTGTTCGGTGAACCAGAGCGAGTTCTTGCCACCCAACAGCGTGGGCGTCAGGTAGTTGCCCAGCGTGAGCATGAACACGACGATGCAGCCGGCCGTGATGCCCGGCGCGGCGTGCGGGATGATGATCCGGCGCAGGATGTTCAGGCCGCTGCCGCCGAGGTCGTAGGCGGCCTCGATGAGTGAATCGTCGAGCGTGTCGAGCGCGCCGATCAGCGGCACGACCATGAACAGCAGCGAGGTGTAGACCAGGCCGACGAGAATGGTCGCGTCATGGTACAGCAGCTCGGGCGGCACGCCGCTCAGCCCCATCGAGACCAGCAAGGCCGGCAGCAGGCCCGACTCGCGCAGCAGGATCATCCATCCCAGCGTGCGCACAGTCTCGCTGACCCAGAACGGGATCAGGCACAGCACGAACAGAAGCGAACGGGCCCGGCCGCGCGCTATCTTTGCGATCGTCCACGCGATCGGGAACGCCAGCAGCAGCGTGCAGGCGGTGGCGAGCACCGACATCACCGCAGTGCGCACAAAGGTGTGCCAGTACAGTGGCTCTTCGAAGAAGGTGCGGTATTGCGACAGGCTTGCCTCGTACACGCGCGGCGCGACGCGTGCGCGCAGCGACAGCACGCCGAGCTCGAGGTGCGGCAGCACGATCAGACCGACCAGCCAGAGCAGCGCCGGTGCGAGCAGCAGCGCGAACATAAGGCGCGCGGACAGGCCGCGAGGATCCTGCGCCCCGGTGCTCACGGGTCTCGCTCCGTCCAGGCGGTCAGCGCTTCGCGCGCGCGTTCGACCACCCCCGCCCAGTCACCGCGCCGTGCCTGCCGGAACAGGCGCATGCCGGTCGGGTACCAGGACGAATCGTCGCGGTCGCGCAGCCAGCGCCAGTCGGTGCGGTACTGCGGCAGCAGCACCCAGCAGGGCATGGCCATAGCGCCGGCAAGATGAGCGATCGAGGTGTCCACGCAGATCAGCAAGTCCATCGCATCGAGTGCGGCCGCGGTGTCGGCGAAGTCCGCGGACTCGCTGCCCAGGTGCAGCAGCGGCTGGCCCGGCGGCGGGGCCAGTGCCGCCTGGCCGGCGCTGCCCGCCTGCAGACTGAAGAAGCGCACACCTCGCACCGACCAGAGCGGCGCCAGCGTGGCAAGGTCGGGCAGCAAACGGTCAGCGTCGTTGTGGTGGCGTGGGTTGCCGCGCCAGACCAGGCCGACGCGCAGCATCCCGTAGGCGTGGTCCGCGCAGCGGCGTGTCCAGGCCTCGATGCGCTGCGGCGTTGCGTGCAGGTAGTGCAGCGGTGCTTGCGGCAGTTTCGAGAGGTCCGTGCGCAGCAGCGCTGCGAGACTGATCGGGAAGGTCCAGAAGTCGTGCCCCTCGAGTTCTGCGGCATCGATCTGGAAGGCATTGCCGACTACGTCGGCGGCGACCACCCGGTCGACGCCGGGCACCGTCTCGAACAAGGCCTGCAGCGGCTGCTGGCAGACGCACGCGACGTCGTCGTCTTCGTCCTTCGTGTCGCGCGTGTTCATTGTCGCAACTGCCGCTAACATCATCATGCCGGCCGGACGGTAAAGCAGACGGCGCGTTGCGGGTCGAAACTGAAGGCCACGGTTTCGCCGGCACGCAAGTCCTTGAACTGCCCGGTCTGCGCCAGCGCGATGCGGAATTCGAGCTGTGTCGTGGCCTCGCGCAGCAGCACGGCCGAGTTGGCGCCGTCGAACAGGAGGCTCTCGACCCGCGCGCTGTAGTTCGGCTGTTCGGCCGGAAGCTTACTCGCCGTGCGCGCGATCTGCGCGATCTCGGGCCGCACGAAGGCCTCGACCGCATCGCCCGCGCGCACCGTGCCGATGGCGCGCGCGAACAGGACCAGGCCCTGGTCCGTGACGATCTCGACCGCGTTGCCGGCCACATCGCTGGCGCGCCCCTTGATGCGGTTGTTCGCACCGACGAAGCCGGCGACGAACGGCGTCTGCGGTTCGTAGTACAGCGACTGCGGCGTGCCCAGCTGCTCGAAGCGTCCGGCATTCATCACCGCGACCCGGTCCGACAGCACGAGCGCCTCGGACTGGTCGTGCGTGATGTATACGAAGGTCGTGCCGAACGCGGCCTGCAATTGCTTCAGTTCGATCTTCATGTGCTCGCGCAGCTTTAGGTCGAGCGCACCGAGCGGCTCGTCGAGAAGCAGCAGCGTCGGTTCGAGCACCAGGCTGCGCGCGATCGCAACACGCTGCTTCTGGCCGCCCGAGAGCTGGTCGACGCGCTTGGCCTGCGAGCCGGCCAGGCTCACGCGCTCGAGCACCTCGCCGACGCGGCGCGTGATCTCGGCGCGCGCCAGGCCGCGCCGCGCGAGACCGTAGCCGACGTTGTCGAACACGTTCATCATCGGGAACAGCGCGAGGTGCTGAAACACCATGTTCACCGGGCGACGGTTCGGCGCGACGCCGTTCATGCTCGCGCCGCCGATGCGGATCTCACCGGCATCGGGCTGTTGAAAGCCGGCGATCATGCGCAGCAGCGTCGTCTTGCCGCAGCCCGATGGGCCGAGGATAGAAAAGAAGCTGCCGCGCGCGACGCTGAATGACAGGTCGGCGACGGCCGCGAACGCACCGAAGCGCTTCGCGACGCTCAGCGCATCGAGGTCAGCTTGCTGCACGGCGTGCAGCGATCAGTTGGCGGCCTTGACCCGATCCAGCACACGGCCCTCGATCTCCTCGATGCCGGCCGGCACTGCGGGGTACCAACGGATGCTCTTGATCGCTGCATCCGGGAAGCTCGCCGCGAACTGCGACTTCAGCTTGGCTTCCATGAACTGATCCGCACCCTGCGACGCGGTGAAGTTGCCGGCCGAGGCCGCGACCTTGGCGGCGATCTCGGGCCGCATGTTGAAGTTGATCCACGCGTACGCGGCGGCGTCGTTGCGGCCCTTCGCCGGCAACGCGAAGGTGTCGATCCAGCCCATCGCGCCGGACTTGGGCGCGATAAACTGGATCTCGGGCTTCTCGGTGTTCAGCTTCCAGCCGCCGGTGTCCCACATCATCGCGCCGACGACCTCACCGGCACGCATGCCGTTGAGCAACTGGTCCTTGTTGTCCCAGAAGAACTTCAGGTTGCCCTTGCAGGCGGAAAGCGTCTTGCCCACGTCGTCCATCAGCGCGGTGTAGGCCTTCGGGTCGTTGTAGAGGGCGAACGGGTCCTTGCCGGCGGCGAACGCGAATGCGAGCAACGTCGGGCGCTTCAGGCGCACGGCGGTCTTGCCCTTCACGTCGGCCTTGCACAGGTCGGGGTAGTCGGCGATCTTGGCGACCTTGGTGTTCACGACCAGGCCATCCGTGCCCCAGATCTGCGGCAGTCCGTAGACCTTACCGGCCAGCGTGGTGTTCTTCTTCGTCGCGTCGAGCATCGCGGGTATGAACAACTCGGTCTTGACCTTAGACAGGTCCATCGGCTTGTAGATGCCGAACTCCTGCTGCGGGCCGGTGATTCGGTCCTGCGAGGGCTGGGCCAGATCGAAGCCGGCGCCGCCTGTGGCGCGCAGCTTCGAGATTATCTCCTCGTTGTTCGAGAGCGTGATCTCGACGTCGATGCCGGTCTCTTTCTTGAACTGCGCGACCACATCCGCGGGCACGTAGTCGGCCCAGGTGATCAGGCGCAGCTTGTTGTTTTGAGCAGATGCGGGCGCGGCCAGCGTTGTGCCAAGCGCGAGTGCGCAGGCAGTCAGTGCGGTCTTAAGCTTCATGCGGGTCTCCGGGAGGATGGGTTGCAGCGGATCGCAGCATACCCGGCCGGAGGCCCGCAGCGTCAGACGGCTTGATCCAGTGTGTCGCCGAGCTGCGGGGCGCTCGGGAAGGTCGGCTTTTGCTTGGCCACCGGCTCCAACTGCTCGGTCAGGCGGCTCAGCCATGGAAAGCGCAGTGGCATCGGCAGATGTGTGACCCGGTCGATCTCGACCAACGACACACTGCTGCTTACGCGCGCGGCGGGACTGGCGGTGTTGGCCGCATGTGTCTCCACCGGGGGCGATGAGACACGCATCACACCATGCACGCTGATGCTCATGGGTCGTTCCTTGCTCAGGGCGGAAACGGTGCCCTGTCAGCCGGTATCGACAGCAACGCAGCGGACTTGAGGGCCGGCGCGAAGAGAATTTGCAACAGACTGTGGCGCAAGTCGCTCAGGTCAGCGACAGAAGCTTGCCGCGCTTTTGCGTTAGATCGATGAAGTGCTGCAAAGAACGCAGCGCGGCCGCGTCGGCGCGCACGAATTCGCAACCCAGCCGCACGCCCTGCGAATCCGCGTTCAAGGAGGTGATGTGCTGCAAACGCAGATTCACAAGGAAGCGGGTGTCGGCGTCGAGCTCGATCTGTACTTGGTTCATCACACCGCCTGGCTGCATGGGTGGCACGTCCTGCGGCAGGAACAGGGCGCAGCCGCCCAGGCTCACGTCGAGCACGCGCAGCGTAAGCTGCATTTCGGCGATGTCGGTGTGGCGCAGCCGTGCCGTCGGCATGCTGCGCATGGCGGGGCGCACGCGGTAGGCGCTGCGGCGCTGGAAGCGGAACATCTCGCGCGGGAACGAGCCGCTGAGCACGCTGGCATTCGGGCCGCGCACTAGCACGAGGTTGTGGATGTCGAACTGGAGCTTGACGCTGTCGAGGTAGCCGACGATGACGACCTCCTGGCATTCGAGCAACGCATGCAGTGCGGGGTCGCCGGCGTCGATGCCTAGCCCCAAGCTGCCGCGCTCGGAGTCCATCGTCCAAACGGTACCGCGCACAACGCTGCCGTCGGCCGCGTTGAGGCTGAGCGTCACGTTGCCGTCGTAGAGCTGGCGCAGCATCGCCGCGATCTCGCGCGGTGCGCTGATGCGGAACTCGTCCAGCCCGCCAGGCCCAGCGCCCAGCGCTTCCAGCGGCATTGGCATCGTTTCCACGGACGGTGTCTCCTCTGGATCAGTGAATCATCTTCGGCCGGGCGGCGAGCAGGTCGTCGAGGTCATCGAGCCAGGGCTCGGCGAGCTGACGGATCTCGGCGTCGTTGACGAGGATGCGCTGCATGATGCGCGATTTAAACTGTACCTCGTCCTTGCCAAGCGGATTCTCGGCCGCGTGGTGCTTGAGTTGAGAGATCAGCAGCGCACAGGCGCCCTCGAGCTTGAGAACCTGGTCCCAGTCGCCCAGGCGTGCGGCCTCCAGCATGTCCTGACTGGCCTTCTCGATCGCCTGGTAGTAGTGCAGCAGTGCGGTGGTCATGGCGTCTCTCGGATCAGAGGTCGTACGTATGGCGAAGCTTCGCATGCGCGCGCTCTCAAGCGTCGACTTGGTCGGCAATCTCCGCCCAGGCGCTGCGCAGTGGCTCGATCAGGCGAACGCACTCCTCGAGCGCAGCTTCGTCGTTGCGCATATTGGCATGCGTCAGGCGCAGGATGATGTAGCGGTACAGGGCGCTCAGGTCGGCTGCCAATGCGCCGCCCTCGGATTCGTTCAGCGCCGCGCTGAGGCCTTCGTCGACGATGCGCAGCGCGCGGCCGATGGCGTTGCATTTGCCCGGGATGTTGCCGCTGCGCATGGCGCCGCGGGCTTCGGCCAGCGCGCCGACCAGACCTTCGAACAGCATGCTGATCAGTCCGTGCGGCGAAGCGCCGTCCACGCCCGTCGCGGCGTACACCTGCTTGTACGCGCCGGCCTGGCGTTGCGGGACGTTCGAGCGGGTGGCGGATGCAAACATGGTGGAGGTACTTTCTGCGTGCCGGGAATACTTTGGTTATCGGCGCGCTGCCTGCAGGCCTTGAGCCGCGCGTGACATGCAGATACTGGGCTCTTCGGGCGATTCCTGGTGGCCGGTTGCGACCTTCCGCACCGCGTCAGTTGCCGCTCTTGTTCCAGTTCGCGATCTGCTGCGTGATGTACGTGCTCAGGGTGCCGATGCTGGCCATCTCGGCATCGAGCGCGGTGTACTGCGCCTGCAGCCTGGCCTTGGTAGCGGCGAGCCGCAAGTTGAGATTGTCCTGGTCTTTCTGGTTGCCGCTGAGCTTGGTGTTCAGGCCGATGATGCGTGACGTCAGCAGGCCGCCGGTGCCGAGAACCGAATCGCCGAAGGTGCGCAGGCGGTTCGCGACGCCATTTTTGGCCGACGTGGTCAGATCAACATTGGTGAACAGTTTCTTCAACTCGCTCGGGTTGCTCGTCAGCGCGCTGGTCAGCTTGGTGCTGTTGAGCTTGAGCGTCCCGTCGGGCTGAACTTCCAGCCCGACCTGCGAGAGCGTCGTGAACGTACTCGAAGCCGAGGACGATCCGCCTACGATGTTGCGCAATTGGCGCTGCAGCGAGACCGCGGCGCTGTCGGCCTGCAACGGGCCAGCGATCTTCGTGCTGCTGTCGTACTTGAGGTCGGTTCTTAGCAGCGATGACAGGCCGTTGTAGGCGTCGACGAAGCCCTGTACTGCCTTGGTGATGCCGGCGGTGTCCTGCGCGACGGTGATCTGCACCGGCGTGGCCGAGACCTTGGCGAGGGTGATCGTCAGTCCGTTGAAGACGCCGGTCAGCGTGTTCGTCGCCGACGCCACACTCACGCCGTTGATGGTCGCGGTGGCATTGGCGGCGACCTGGGTCAGCGTCGTGGTGCTGGTCCCTCCGGCCGGGTCGAAGGCCAGGGCCGACAGACCGCTCGCATCCGTGTTGCCGCCGTCGCTGTCGGAAGCCGTGATGCGAAACGCGTTGTCGGTGCCCGTCGTGTTCGAGCTGAATACAAGTCGCGAGCCGGTCGTGTCGGTGACGATCGAGGCGGTCACACCAGCACCTGCCGAGTTGATCTTGCCGGCCAGCGTGCTCAGCGTGTCGGCGCTCGTGACTGCGATGTCCACGCCGGTGCTGCCGCTCTTGGCGGTGAACGCCGCTTGTCCGGCGCTCCACGTGCCCAGATCGATGTGCAGCGTGCCCGAGCCCACCAGCGCACTGCTCGACGCAAATGTACCGCTGACGGTGGACTGCGCCGCGGCGAGGCTCGTGACCGCGACCGCGTAGGTGCCGGCGGTCGCGTTGGCATCGGTCGAGACCGACACCGCGGTGGAGTCCGAAGAGGTGCCGGCGGTGGCGTTCCAGGTGCTGGGCAGTGCGAGGGTCGCGGCGGCGTCGCGGAAGGTGGCCACCGCCGACTTCACCTCGCCGAAGGCCGAGATCGTGGTCTGGATCGACGTCGCCCGGGTCTGCAGGTCGGTCAGCGGCGCCTGCTCGACCTTCATCAGGCCGGAGATGATGGCGTTGACGTCGAGGCCGCTGCCGATGCCGGCGGAGCTGACCGAGCCGGTCGTGCTGATAGAAGTGGTCATCGCGGTCTACCTTTCGTGGCGCATCGACGTGGCCCGTGCGTCTGAATCCAGTGGGCGATAAGAAAAAACGGGACGCCCGGGGCTTTGGCCCTGAACATCCCGTCTTCGGCGCCGGCGCGCCAAACTTGAGGCCGCTTTTGTGGCCATTTGCGGCGGCGTGCCGCCGGAGTCAACCTTGCAGCAGCTTGAGCACCTGCTGCGGCAGCTGATTGGCTTGCGCCACCATCGCCGTGCCGGCCTGCTGCAGGATCTGGGCGCGCGACATGCTCGCAGTTTCCGAAGCGAAGTCGGCGTCCATGATCCGGCTGCGCGCGGCCGACTGGTTTTCCACCGAACTCTGCAGGTTCGTGATCACGGCGCTGAACCGGTTCTGCGTCGCGCCGAACACAGCGCGCTTGCTGTTGATGTCGTTGAGCGCGGCGTCGATGTTGTTGACCACCGTATTGAGCAAGGCGGTGGTGGTCGTGCTGTCGATCGTCGAGCCGGTGACGGCGGTGATCGACGCGTCGGTCGTCATATTCGTCGTCGTGATCGTGATCGAGTCGTTCGCCGTGGTGTTGGCGCCGACCTGGAAGGTCAGCGCGCCGGCCGAGCCGGCAAGGATCGCTCCGCCATTGAACGTGGTGCCGCCGAGCACGCGGCCGATTTCCTGGCCGAGTTGCTGGAACTCCTGGTTCAGCGAGTCCTTGTCGGAGCCGCTGTTGGTGGAGTTCAGGGCCTGCACGGCGAGTTCACGCATGCGCTGCAGCGAATCGCCGACCGA
>JANYBE010000392.1 GCA_025360945.1 Rhizobacter sp.
TTGGTCGATGCGCCGATGATCGACGCGCCTGAGCACTCATGGTCGGCGGTCACGATCACGATGGTGTCGGGATGGCTGGCCGCGAAGTCCTTCGCGACCTGGACGGCGCGGTCGAACTCCAGCACCTCGAGGAGCCAGCGGTCGGTGTCCATCAGGTGCTCCTGCTTGTCGATCGAGGCGCCCTCGATCATCGCGACGAATCCCTGCTTGTGCCTGGCGAGGGTGTTCAGCGCGGCGCTGGTCATCTCGTCGAGCATCGGCTGGTCGGGGAAGCCGTAGTCGTCGACGATCGTCGAGACGCCGCGGCGCTTGTTGATCTTGTCGAACGCGACGTTCATGTTCGAGTACGAGAACAGGCCGAGCAACTTGTCGGAAGAGGCTGCGGCGGCGAGCCCGGCCTTGTCGGGGGCATAGGCGAAGCCGGCGTCCTGGAAGTCCTTGATCAGGTCGCGCCCGGCGTCCTTCGCGCCGCGCGCCGCGCCCCAGCCGGCGACCAGGTCGGAGGGCAGTTCGTAGTCGCTGCGTGCGTCGCGCTGCGAGCCGTTCATGGGCTGGCCTTCGAGGCTGCCGTTGGCTTTGAGCTTGTCGCCATTGGGCAGGAACCACTTGCGTCCGCCGCCCATCAGCACCGTCAGGCCGGTGAGGCCGCGGTCGTCGAGGAACTGGTCGACGATGCCGGTGCCGTAGCCGCGGTTTGCGGTGTGCACCGCCATCGCGGCCGGAGTAGCGTCGAACACGTCGGCTGTCGTCACGATGCCCAGCACCTTGCCCTGGGTTCGGTGCAGGTACTCGCTCAGGTACTCGATGCGCGGGTTGTCGAAAGCGTCCAGCGTGTCGTCGGGGAACACGCCTTCCATGTTGTTGGCGGACTTGTTGCCGGTGACGTAGTTCGACATGCCGGGCGACGAGTCGGTGACGATGCCGTCCAGCGACGAGGTCATCACCATGCCGGTGAACGGGAAGGTGTCCATCGCCAGCGGGCTTTGCGCCTTGCCCTGCGCGTAGCCGTGGCCCATGATGCGCGCGGCCGTTCGCTGTGACGCGCCCATGCCGTCGCCGAGCAGGATGATGATGTTCTTCGCCGTCTTGCCGGTGCGCCCCAGCGCGACGATCTCGAAGTTGCCGGTCGCGCTCACGCGCTGGCCGTCGCTCTGCGTCGCGTTCACGGTCAGCGTGTGCACGCCGGTCCTCTTCAGCGAGTAGGCGCGCTGCGAGACGACGGCGGCATTCACGTCCTTGGGCAGCGACAGGCCGGTCGTGACGACGCTGGTCGTGTTCGCCGCGGGGCGGGTTTCAACGCCGTCGACAAGGAAGTTGAAGCCCGCGAGCGTGGTGCCGGCGTCCAGCCGCACGGTGGCCTGCAGGTCGAAGCGCTGACCGGGCAGAAAGCGCGCGATCACCGGGCCGCTCGTGTTGTTCGAGGCGAACAGCTCGCTCGGCGGCGTGAGGCGCGAAACAGTCGGCGCGGCGGCGCAGAGCGCTGGCAGTGCGAGCAGGGCGTAAACGGCGAAGGGCAGGAACGGCATGAGTGATCCAGGCGGGTGGTGATCAGAATCGATGGGCTCAGCGCGCCGCGACGATGGCACGCGAGAGTTCGGGGTCGAGCAGCAGGCGCACGAACGACATGCGGCCGTCGGCCTCGCTCATTGCGCCGAGTTGCAGCACGCCGGTAAAGCTGAGCAACCCCGGCATCCAGGGCACGCCGCGCTCGCGATCGGCGTCGGCTAGGTGCACGTAGAGCGCCGTGACGGGCAGGTCGTCGGAGAAGCTCTCGTCCTCGTCGCCGAGTACCACAGGCAGTGGCGCGACGATGAGGATGCCGGCGCTGGGTTGTTCCTGTCGGACCATGTAGCCTATGACCCGTACCGGCTGGCCCGCAAGGGCGAGCAACCGCTCGCTGGGGACCAGCCCTCTCGGGCCGATCGGCAGTGCGAAGAAGTCTCGGAACCGGAGGTCCGTCGTCCCCGCTTGCGAAGGCAGTTCGGCCCGCACTTGCAACGTCGTCGGTGGTTGGACCGCTCGGGGGACTTCGGCCCGCGCGAGCCCGCAGGCCACGGAGATCAGAAGCAGGCATTTGGCGGCATTGCGCATGGGCGCGATGCTGCATGGCGCATGTGTCAGGCCTGTGAAGACCGCACAGGCTATTTTTTTGGCTCTGTTGAATTTCAAGTGGATTGCCGGGCATGAGGGTTGATCGCTTGGAAGTCCTTTCTCGGGTGGCAATTGCTTGGATGCGGACTCCGATGCGTTCCACTACATCGGGCATGCCGAATCAAACGATTTGATCGACTGGACCGTGATCAATGGGCTCGACAATCCGTTCGCCTCGGTCGCGCCCACCACGCTTGTCTTGAATGAGCAGGGTGTGCCGACTTCGGGAGGCTGGTCATGCCGTGATCGTTCCTTCGACCGCTGCACTGGTCGGAACACTCTGGAATGGTTCGCTGGTCGGGTGTGCGGGCCCAGCGCCACGCGCTTTGGCCGCCATGACGTCACGGTTGTCTTCGCTGGCTATCACACACAAAAACCGAGGAACGGTCTGGGCGACTATCGAACCATAGGAAGGTTTGGCCTGCGCTCCTCAGAACGGTTGCGCACGGTCGGCAATCCTGGTGAATATTGCTGGGACTGCGACGAAGGTCAATAGGTAAGTCTGAGGCGGCACGGCGGCAGATAGATCTTGTTGCACACTGCTGCGGCGATCCCAATTGCGGCACGACCTTAGCGGTAGACACCGAACATCACCGGGTCGGCGGCATTTGGTGTTCAGCAAGCCAACCCTCTGCTGATGGAACGCGTTTCGTACTTGGTTCGTCGCTGCTCGCCTTCACTCCGCCGTCTTCAGAGCAAGGAATCGGCCCATCTGATCCGCGGGCCCGAGAAGGCGCCCCAATGCAAATCAACCGATCTGCGCTGAGCGTATGTAGCCTTTGATTGGCAGCTGATCAGTCGGGGCACAACTGACGCGCGATCTGCCCAGTCGAGGCCAGTGGAGCAAGAGAACTCTCAGACCATTTGAAGAGAATAAGCTAAGCGCATCGATTGCTTGTCACGAGATCGGTACATGCTGTGACCGCACCCGCGAACCTCCAGGAGACTTCCATGACGAACCTCATCGACCACGTCATCATCATCGTCAAGGAAAATCACACCTTCGACAACTACTTCGGCACGTTTCCTGGTGCAGTGGGGGTCGCCTTGCCGCAAGCGCCCGATC
>JANYBE010000395.1 GCA_025360945.1 Rhizobacter sp.
TATCGGGCGCGCCTGATGCAAAAATACCGCGCCGCCACGACGCCCGAGCTGGTGCAGAAGCTGCTGCGGGCTTAAATATGGCGATGCAGCCTGTCGCTGCTCGTAGCATCGCGCATTTCGTCAAAGTCTATGCCTCATGCCTCATGCCTCATGCCTCATGCGTCATGCCTGCGCCGCTTCGCCCCCTGCTAATCCCCGCCGTGCTGGCCGCGCTGCTGAGTGCGTGTGCCGCGTCCAAACCGAACACCACGTTTCAGCGCGAAGATTTCGAGCCCGGCACCACCTACTCGCGCAGCTTCTCCGCGAGCGAAGCGCCAACCTGCAAGGCCACGCGCCGCGCGCTGCTGAGCCAGGGCTTATGTCGTGAATGCAGCGAACGCCGATCTGGTGAATGCTCGCAAGAGCTTTCAGCACGACGCCGAGACGCACATCGAGATCGAGTTCCGCGTTGTCTGCGCGCCTGAGGTCAAGGGCAGCGACAAGACGCTGGTGTTCGTCAGCGCACTGCAGGAACGCTACGCGCTGAAGAAGAGACAGCTCGGCGGCGAGCGTGGGCGCCGGTGCGATCGGATCGCTGTCGCTGCCCTTCAGCGGTAGCGACGATGCGATGGTCAAGGTCGCGAGCGAGACCATCACGACACCGAGCTTTTACGATCGCTACTTCCGCCTCGTCACGCGCTACCTCGCGACCGCCGGCAACGAGACGGCGCAAGCGGGGAACGGCTTGGCATCAATGCCATGAACCCGACGCCGGTCGAGCAACCGACGTGGTGCCCGAACTGCGATGGCTCGCTGGCCATCGAGCCCGCGCCGCGACCGATAGCGGTCGCGCGCGCGGCCGTCCATCGCGACGTCCTTACGCTGTGGGTATTGGTCGTTCGCCCCGGCCGATTGACGTTGAAGTACCTCGCGGGCCGTCGGCAGCGCTATGTGCCGCCGTTGCGGATCTACCTCCAAGCGAGCCTGCTGTTTTTCCTGATCGTCAAGGTGCTGGGCGCTGCTAGCCAGGCGCACCTGCAATTCGCGCCCGCGGTCAACGCGCACGGCAAGCCGATCACTGCGGAGTCGAGCCCGGCCGAGTACCGCGCCGCGCTGGCCGCGGCGCAGGCCTGCATCGACAACGCCGGCAGTTGCTCATGGACGCGCACCCTGGGCGCCCGCATCCAACTCAAGGCAGCCGTGCATATCGAGCGCCCGAGCGCCATCGTCGAGCGCTTCATCGGCATGGCGCCTTACGCCGTCTTCGTGCTGCAGCCGCTGTTTTTCGGCACTCGTGATGCTCGCGTACCGGCGGCGACGGATGGGCTACAGCGTTTGGCTACAGCGTGCACTTCGTGTTCGGCCTGCACTTGCACAGCTTGTGGTTCGCCGCGCTGCTCGCGATCGCGTTGCTGCCCGGCGCCGCCGCGCTGATCGGCCTGCTGGTGCCGCCGACCTACGGCTTGTGGGCACTGCACCGCGTCTACCGGGGCCGCTGGGGGGCCACGCTTGGTCGCTCACGATCGTCTACGCTGTGGCGCTCGTGGTCACGACCCAGGCGCTCGTCATCACGTCGATCCTTGCCGGCTGAGCCGCCGGATCTACTCCACCAAACGTCGCACCTCGTCCGGCAGCGCCACCGACTTCTGCCGCGGGAAGTTCACCCAGACCGTCTTGGCGCCGCCGGACGCATAGATCAAGCCCGGCGCATCGCTGCGCTCCAGCGTGATGAAGGTGTCGAAGCTGCTGCGCCCGGCATTCGCAACATAGTGCTTCGCGAGCACGTCGCCCGGGTACTCGAGCTGTCGGATGAAGTTGCAGAACGCGTTGACGATCACCGGTCCTTCGCCGCTCGGGTCGGGCTTGCCGCCGATCCGGTGCAGCCACTCGATGCGTACGATCTCCATGTAGCGGAAGTAGAGCGTGTTGTTGACATGGCCCATCGCGTCCATGTCGCCCCAGCGGATAGCGATCACCATCTCCAGCGTGAGTCTCTTGTGCTCCGGCAGATCGAAACGCATCTTGTGGCTCGGGTCAGGTTCGGGTCACGCCAAGTTCGGCGTAGAGCCGCTCGACGAGCGCCCGCAAGTCGTCAAGCTCGGCCTGCATCGCACCGTGCTGTGCCTTCAGCGCTGCGATCTCGCTGGTCGCGACAAAGTCGGCCGAATCGGTCGCGACCGGCATTGAGGAGACATCGACCGCGCCACTCAGCAGATGTGCCCAGCGCGGCTCGCGCGCACCGGGGGCGCGCGGCAACTTGACGACGAGCGCGCCGCCCTTGTCATCGGGCCTGAGCGCGAGTTCGTCCAGAAAACCCTCGACCGACGACAGATCGGCGAAGCGGTGCAGGCGCTCCGACGCCGTTCGCAGCTCCGAGACCGTCTGCGGCCCGCGCAGCACCAGCGTGGTCAGTAGTGCGATCGATTGCGATGGCAGCGCGAGTGCGCGGCCGGCGTTGTGCTCGTAGCGCGTGACGCGGGAGCCGCTCGCCTCGAACACCAGGTGCAGCGCCTTCAGCGCATCGACCGCGTCCTGAACTTCGGCCTCGACGGCATTGAGCACCGGTTCGCGTGCGGTTTTCTGGTTGCAGCCCAGGGTGAGCGAATTGATCGACAGCGGATAGCTATCGGGCACAGTGTGCGCCTTCTCAATCAGCACGCCGAGCACGCGTGCTTCGAGCAGGGATAGCGGCCGAAGCGTCATTTCAAAGGGCAAAGCCGTCGTCGGCCTGGATTACCGCGCCGTTGATGAAGTGGCTCTCATTCGCGCACAGCATCATCAGCAGCGAATCCAGATCCTGCGGCTGGCCGACACGCTTGCGCGGCAGCATCTCGATCAGCTTCTTGCCCGACTCGGTGGCCCAGTGATGGTGGTTGATCTCGGTGTCGATGTACCCGGGGCAGATAGCGTTGACGTTGATGCCGTACCTGCCCCACTCGAGCGCCATCGCGCGCGTCATGTGGATCACCGCCGCCTTGCTCATGCAATACACGCCGATCTGGCCCAACACCTTGAGGCCAGCCATCGACGCGATGTTGACGATGCGTCCACCCGTGAACGTGCCCGGCGCCGCGCCCTTGGCGCGCGCCAGCATGCGCTTGCCGGCCTCCTGCGCGACGAAAAACGCGCCCTTGGTGTTGGTGTCGAAGATGTAGTCGTAGTCCTCGGGCTGAATGTCCGTGAGCTTTTGCGTCGTGCTCACGCCGGAGTTGTTGACGAGGATGTCGAGCGTACCCATCTCGGTTTCGGCATGTGCGATGGCGGCCTTGATGCTGTCGTGGTCGGTCACGTCGAGCGTGACGACGTGGGCGTCACCACCGTCGGCCTCGATCTCGGCGCGCAAGGCCTTCAGGCGCTCGACACGCCGGCCGGCGAGCACCACGCCCGCGCCGGACCTGGCCAGTGTCTTCGCGAACTGCGTCCCCAGGCCGCTGGACGCGCCCGTCACCAGCGCGACGCGGCCTGACAGATCGATGTTGTAGCTCATGACTTCTCTCCCTGATGGACCCGTGAATTCGTGGGGACGATAGCACGCAGGCCTTGTGGGAGAGCCCACTCCAGGGCCAGCGAACGACCGTTCTATTTCGGCCCGACGCCCGTAGAATCCTCGCACCTCAGAGCTCCAAGGAAGCCGCATGACGCCCGCAGAAATCTTCGCCGCTCACGGCCCGCGCGAAGCGATGGAATACGACGTCGTCGTCGTCGGCGGCGGCCCGGGCGGCCTGGCTAGCGCGATTCGGCTGAAGCAGCTTGCGGCCGAGCAAGGCAAGGAGCTCTCGGTCGTCGTGCTCGAGAAGGGCTCGGAGCCTGGCGCGCACATCCTCAGCGGCGCGATCATGGACCCGCGCGCACTTGCCGAGCTGATTCCGAACTGGAGGGAACTCGGTGCACCGCTGAACCAGCCGGTGACGGCCGACGAGATGCTGTTCCTCACCCAGACCGGCAAGATCAGCACGCCGCAGTTTCTGATTCCAAATAGCCTGCACAACGAAGGCAATTTCGTGGTCAGCCTGGGCAACGTGGTGCGCTGGCTGGCGCAACAGGCCGAGGGTCTGGGCGTCGAGATCTTCCCGGGTTTCGCGGCCGTCGAGGTGCTCTACAACGACGACGGCAGCGTAAAGGGTATCGCCACCGGCAACCTCGGCATCGACAAGAGCGGCGAGCTTACCGGCGACTTCCAGCTCGGCATGGAGCTGCACGCGAAGTACACGATCTTCGCCGAAGGTGCGCGCGGCCAGCTCGGCCGGCAGCTGATCGAGAAGTTCAAGCTGGATGCCGGCAAGGACCCACAGACCTACGCGCTCGGCGTCAAGGAATTGTGGGAGATCGACCCGACGAAGGCAAAACCCGGCCACGTGATCCACGCGCTCGGCTGGCCGATGGACGCGAAGACCTATGGCGGCGGCTTTCTCTACCACCTTGAGGACAACAAGGTCACGGTCGGTTTCATCACCGGCTTGGAGTACAGCAACCCGTGGCTGAGTCCGTTCGAGGAGATGCAGCGCTGGAAGACCCACCCTGCGATCCGCGGCTGCCTCGAAGGCGCGAAACGCATTGGCTACGGCGCGCGGGCAATCACCTGCGGCGGGTTGATGAGCCTGCCCAAGACCGTGTTCCCCGGTGGCGCGCTGGTCGGCTGCGAAGCGGGCTACCTGAACTTCGCGCGCATCAAGGGCAGCCACGCGGCGATCAAGACCGGCATGCTCGCGGCCGAGGCCGCGTTCGCCGCGGTCACCAGCGGGCGCCAGCACGATGAACTCACGGCCTACCCCGAGGCGTTCGCCAAGAGCTGGCTGTTCGAGGAGCTCGACGCCTCGCGCAACACCAAGCAGTGGATGAAGAAGGGCCTGTACCTGTCGTCGGTGATGAACGGCATCGAGCTGTGGCTGCTGCCCAAGCTCGGCTTCAAGGCGCCGCCGTGGACGATCCACAACACAGTGCCCGATAACGCCAAGCTCAAGCCGGCGTCGGAGTGCCCGCAGATCGTCTACCCGAAGCCCGACGGCAAGCTGACCTTCGATCGGCTGTCGAGCGTGTTCATCAGCAACACCAACCACAACGAGCACCAGCCCGCGCACCTGACCTTGAAGGACGCGAGCGTGCCGGTCGCGATCAACCTCGCGAAATATGCCGGACCGGAAAGCCGCTTCTGCCCGGCCGGTGTCTACGAGTTCGTGAAGAACACCGACAACACCGACCGGCTGCGGATCAACGCGCAGAACTGCGTGCACTGCAAGACCTGCGACATCAAGGACCCAACTCAGAATATCGTCTGGGTCGCGCCCGAAGGCGGTGGCGGGCCGAATTACGCCGGCATGTAGGCACACCTGCGCCGCGGCCACACAAACGTGACATGCACGGCTGCGCGGGACAATATTCCGAGGCCATCGTCTTGCGCAATGGCACGCCGGCAGTCGTGCGTGCGATCCGCCCCGACGACCGCGAACGCCTGCAGACGGCGTTTCGCGCGCTCGATCCCGAGACGGTCTACATGCGCTACTTCTCGTACAAGCCGGAGCTGAGCCAGGCCGATCTCGATCGCCTGTGCAACTCGGACTTCCATGAACGCGTCGTGCTGGTCGTCACGCAGGATGCGGGCAGCGCCGAGATCATCGTGGCCAGCGCCGGCTACGTGAGGCATCCGGTGCCCGGCGGTGCGCCGGCCGCCGAGGTCGCCTTCACGGTCGAGGAAGACATGCAAGGTCAGGGCATCAGCAGCAAACTGCTGGAAGTGCTTGCCGCAATGGCACGCGCCGACGGCATCGAGCGCTTCGACGCCGAGGTGCTCAGCCGCAACGCGGCAATGCTGCATGTCTTCGAACACAGCGGGCTGGCGATGCAGGTGCAGCCCGAGGCAGACGGCGTCGTTCGACTCAGTCTGTCTCTCGCAGTGGCGCAACAGCCGGACGCTTCTCGATGAAGGCCTGCACGCCTTCGAGCGCGCTCGCGTCCATCATGTTGCAGGCCATGGTCTGGCCGGCGTCG
This sequence comes from Rhizobacter sp., assembly GCA_025360945.1. GTDB lineage: Bacteria > Pseudomonadota > Gammaproteobacteria > Burkholderiales > Burkholderiaceae_C > LMDS01. The sequence goes on from JANYBE010000395.1 coordinate 5,965, forward strand.
GCATACGCCGCGGCTATGCCGGTCTCGAGCTGGCGGTAGAACAAGACCTTGCCCATCGCGATCGCGACGGCCGGCTTCGCGACGATGCTTGCGACCAGTGCCTCGACCTCGGCATCGAGCTGTGCGGGATCGGCAACGCGGTTCACCAGGCCCTTCGCGCGCGCTTCGTCAGCGTCGATGAAGTCACCTGTGACGAGCATCTCGAACGCGGACTTGCGTGACAGGTTGCGCGACAGCGCGACGCTGGGCGTCGAGCAGAACAGCCCGAGATTGACGCCGCTGACCGCGAACTTCGCGTCGCGGCTCGCGACGGCCAGGTCGCACATCGCGACCAGCTGGCAGCCGGCCGCAGTTGCGATTCCCTGCACGCGCGCGATCACCGGCACCGGCAGGCGCTGCACCGCGAGCATGACTTCGGTGCACTGCGCGAACAGGCGCTGGTAATAGTCCAACGAAGGTTCGGCGCGCATCTCCTTCAGGTCGTGGCCAGCGCAGAAGGCCTTGCCGGCGGCGCCGAGCACGACGACGCGTGCCGATGTGTCGCGCGCGACCGCGTCGAGCTCCACGCCAAGCGCAGCGAGCATCGCTTCGGACAGCGCGTTGAACGCCTGCGGCCGGTTCAACGTAAGCGCGACGACGCCGCGCTCGTCGGTGTGCCGCAGCACGAGTTTGTCCGCGTCGCTCATGTCGCTCTCCTCACTCGAACTCGGCCGCGCCCTTCGCGCGTTCGCGCAACTGGAACTTCTGGATCTTGCCGGTCGAGGTCTTCGGGATCGCCTCGAAGCGGATCTCGCGCGGCACCTTGTAGCTCGCCAGCAGCTGGCGGCAATGGGCGATCAGCTCGGCCGCATCGACGACCGCGCCGGCACGCAGCTCGACGAAGGCCAGCGGCGTCTCGCCCCACTTCGGATCGGGCCGGGCGACCACCGCGCAGGCGAGCACGGCGGCGTGCCGGTAGAGCGCGTCCTCGACCTCGAGCGAGCTGAT
>JANYBE010000410.1 GCA_025360945.1 Rhizobacter sp.
CGGCACGCGCGCTTCTACAACCGCGTGTTCGGCAGCGACCCGGCGCTGTGGCGGGCCGCGTCGCCGACCGACTCGCTCACGGCCGGTGCACCACCGATGCTGCTGGTGTGCTCGACGCAGCGCACCGATGGCTCATGTGCGCAGTCGCAGCGCTTTGCCGCGCAGGCCAACGCGCGTGGCGTGCACGTCAGGGTGTCGGAGCAGGGCATGTCGCACCTCCAGATCAACGAGACGCTGGGCCTGCCCGGCGCGGAGACCGAGGCGGTGCAGGCTTTCTTCGATTCGATCGGTCTCGGCGCGCGCTAACATCATCGGCCTCGAACGCCACCAGCCACGCCTAAAACGCGATCAACTTGCGCGCGCCGGCGCGCTGGGCCGGGTAGGTCAGGTCGTAACTCATGCCGCTGGGCACCTGGCGCCTGAACGGGATCGCGAGCACGCCGTCGTCCAGGCTTTCCCCCAGCAGCGCCGGGTCGGCGATCGCCGCGCCCAGGCCGCGCGTGGCGGCCGACAAGGCCATCTCAACCGTGTCGAATACCTGCCCCTTGCCAGAGCCGACGGCCTGCGCACCCGCGCTGCTCAGCCACAGCGACCACTCGCGCCGCTGCGAGTTGGGGTGCAGCAGCGTGAAGCGCGCCAGACCGTAGAGCTCGCGCGCACAGCCCGGGTGCGCAGATCGGCGTCAGCATCTCGCGCATCAGCGCCACCTCGACCAGCTGCGGCCAGCCGCCGGGGCCGTGGGCGACGATTGCGTCCACGCCTGTGGGGCTGAAGTCGGGCGCGTCGGCCCCGTGGGTGCTGAGGCGCCGGGCGATGCATTTCTCGAGCGATCGGGTGCGAGGCTTCCAGTGGGTCGCGCTGCCGCTCGCCGCGGCCGGCATCGTCGTGATCGCGCTGCACACCGACGGCAATACGACCCGCGGCGGCGTCGCGACGGTACTGTTCGGTGCATTCTGCTTGGGGCTGTGGCAACCTCGCCGCGAAACGCGCGGGCGATGTCAACATGCTGAGTTACGTGGTGTGGTCGAGTGCGTTCGCGATCCCGCCGCTGTTCGCGCTGTCGCTGGGCATCGAAGGCTGAAGGCGATGCGCGACGGCGTGGTTTGGCGCCGATGCGATGACGTGGGGCCGCTGTGCTGTGGCAGGCCTGGGGCAACACGTTGTTCGGCTACGCGGCCTGGGCCTTGCTGCTCGCCCGCCACCCGGCCGCGACTATCTCGCCGGTGGCGCTGCTCGTGCTCGTCTTTGGCATGGGTACCGAGGCGGCGATGCTGAGCGAGCCGCTGCTGGTGTGCAAGCTCGCCGCGGCGCTGTTGGTGATGACGGGGCTGCTCTCAACAAGCTGTGGCGGCGATGGTCGCCACGGCTGCAGCGCGCGATGTCCTAGGGGATCGGCCCGTGTCGCAATCGCAGCGCTCGCTTCTACACTCCAGGCACGAGGATCAACTCAGGGACACCTCATGCGCGTGAATCGATGGATATGTGCAGCGCTGCTGGCCGGCCTGTGCAGCGGACCGGCGATGGCATGGCAAGCGGCCCAGGTCACGCGCTATGACGCGACCGACTTTCCGGGCAACGACATTGGCGACATGGTCGGCCGTGCGCGCTCGTTCGACGATTGTGCCCAGCGCTGCATTGCCGATGGCCGCTGCGGCGCGTTCACCTTCAATCTGAACGACGCCAACTGCGTTCCCAAGTCCTCGGGCGAATCGCCGCAGCGCAATGCGCGCGCGGTGTCGGGCATCGTTAGCCGTGCGGCGCCGGGCTACGGCGGGGGCAACGTGCGTGGTGTCACGCGCTATGACGAGACTGACTTCCCGGGCCAGGACATCGACGGCATGGCGGGTGGTGCGCGCTCGTACGAAGACTGCGCTCAGCGCTGCATTGCCGACGGCCGCTGCGGGGCGTTTACCTTCAATCTGAACAACGGCAACTGCATCCCGAAATCGGGCACGGGATCGCAGGAGCGCAACGACCGTGCGGTCTCTGGCGTGCTGGAGCGCGGTGCGGGCGGCGTCTACCGGCCCGGCCCCCAACTGCCGGTCACGCGCTACGACGCGACCGACCTTCCGCAAGGCGACATCGACGACATGGTCGGTGCGGCGGGCTCGTACGAAGACTGCGCGGGGCGCTGTCTGGCCGACGGCCGCTGCGCCGCATTCACCTTCAACCTGAACAACGGCACTTGCATTCCGAAGGCCGTGGTCGGGGCGCCCCAGCGCAACGACCGCGCGGTCTCGGGCATCGTGAAACGTGGTCCCGATCAACCCTATCCCGGGCCGGGCGGCTCCAGCAGCTGCAACGTGCATGGCACGCAACGCTGCCCGGGGTGCTCGAGCTCGTGCGGGCCGTCGCAGCGGCCGGTGTGCAGTGCGCCGATCGAAGGCCCCGGCGGGGCCTGCCTGCGCGAGGCCGAGTGCCGTTGTGTGTCTAATTGAACCGAAGCTGGAACCGTCATGCCGTACATGTTGTTGATCGTCGAGCCCGCGGGCCAGCGCATCGAGCGCGGTATTGAACAAGGCCAGCAGGTCTACGCGCGCATGCTGCGCTTTGCCGGCGAGCTCAAGGCACGGGGGGTGCTGCAGGGGGTCGAGTCGCTCGCCTCCGATGCGCGCGGAGTGCGCGTGCAGCTGCGCGAGGGCCGCCAGCGGCTCGTCGATGGCCCGTTCACCGAGGCCAAGGAGATGATTGGCGGCTTCTTCCTGCTCGACGTGGCGACACGCGACGAGGCGGTCGCGATCGCCGTCGCATGTCCGGCGGCCGAGTGGGCCACCGTCGAAGTGCGCGAAGTAGGGCCGTGCTGGGCTTGAGGGCTCGCTCATTTCCAGAAGCGCGTCGATGTGCCTGTCGATTCGGTCGTTCCTCGTTCGTCGTGTGATCAGGCGCCGATGATTCGCGCCAAGTTCAACGAACCGGAGAGACTGCCATGCGATTCATGATCATTGTGAAGGCCACGCCCGACACCGAAGCCGGCGTGATGCCCGAAGAGTCTCTGATGGCCGCCATGGCCAGCTACCACGAGGAGCTCGTCAAGGCCGGCGTGCTGCTTGATGCGGCCGGCCTGCAACCCAGCACGAAGGGATGGCGCATCCGCTACCGCGCGAACCGGATCAGCGTGACCGATGGCCCGTTTGCCGAGACCAAGGAGCTGATCGCAGGCTACACGCTGATCCAGGTTCGCAACCGCGAAGAGGCGATGGAGTGGGCGCGCCGCTTTCCGGCGCCGATGGGCACCGAGGTGGATGCCGAGATCGAGGTGCGTCAGCTCTTCGAGATGTGCGATTTTGGGCCCGGCGAGTCGGTCGAGCGCTTCCGGGCGCTGCAGACCGGGCGCTGAGCCGGCCCGCTTGAAGGCCCGTCGCGCGCAGCATGAGCTCGGCAGCCACGCATCGCGCGATCGAGGCCGTCTGGCGGATTGAATCCGCCAAGGTCATCGCCCACGTCGCCCGCCTGGTGCGCGATGTCGGTCTGGCCGAGGAACTGGCGCAGGACGCACTGGTCGCCGCCCTCGAGCACTGGCCCGAGGCCGGGCTGCCGAGCAATCCGGGAGCGTGGCTGATGACCACCGCGAAGAACCGCGCGCTCGACCGGCTGCGGCAAGACGCGCTGCACGCCCGCAAGCACGAAGAGTTCGGGCAGGACCTCGACGCGCTGCAGGCGCACGTCGTGCCCGACTTCGTCGACGCGCTGGCCGAGGCGAGCGAGGACGACATCGGCGACGACCTGCTGCGCCTGTTCTTCACCGCCTGCCACCCGCTGCTCTCGATCGACGCGCGCGTGGCGCTCACACTGCGCCTGATCGGCGGCCTGACGACCGACGAGATCGCGCGCGCCTACCTGCTGCCCGAGAAGACGATCGCGCAGCGCATCGTGCGCGCCAAGCGCACGCTCGGCGAGGCGCGCGTGCCCTTCGAGGTGCCGCGCGCCGCCGAGCTGCCCGAGCGGCTCGGCTCGGTGCTCGAGGCGATCTACCTCGTGTTCAACGAAGGCTATTCGGCCACGGCCGGCGACGATTGGATGCGCCCGGCGCTGTGCGCCGAGGCCTTGCGTCTGGGCCGCATCGTCGCCGAACTGATGCCGGACCAAAGCGAGGCGCTCGGCTTGGTGGCGCTGATGGAGATCCAGGCCTCGCGCACGGCCGCCCGTATCGACGCCGAGGGCCGCGCGGTGTTGTTGATGGACCAGGATCGCGGCCGCTGGGATCCGCTGCTGATCCGTCGCGGCCTCGCCGCGCTGGCGCGCGCCGACGCGCTGATCGGTGCGCGCGGGCCGTATACCTTGCAGGCCGCGCTCGCCGCGTGCCATGCCCGCGCGATCGCGCCGGACCAGACGAACTGGGCGCAGATCGTCGCGCTCTACGATGCGCTGGCCAGCGTTGCGCCGTCGCCCGTCGTCGAACTCAATCGCGCGGTCGCGGTGGGCATGGCCTTCGGAGCCGAAGCGGGGCTCGAGATCATCGACACGCTGAGCGCCGAGCCCGCGCTCGCCAACTACCACTGGCTACCCAGCGTGCGGGGCGATCTGCTCGCCAAGCTCGGCCGGCTCGACGAGGCCCGCGCCGAATTCGAGCGCGCGGCCGGCATGACACGCAACGCGCGTGAGCGCGAACTGCTGACGGCACGGGCACACGCCGTCACGAACTCCCCGCGCGCCTGACGAAACGGATCAACCATGCAAAGAATGTCCACCTGTCTCTGGTTCGACGGCCAGGCCGAGTAGGCAATGACCTTCTACCTGTCGACCTTCAAGCACGCTAAGAAGCTCGAGGTGCTGCGCTGGGGCGATGTGGGTCCAGGCCCCAAGGGCTCGGTGCTGACCTGCACCTTCGAACTCGACGGCCAGGCCTTTGTCGCGCTTAACGGCGGCCCGCAGTACCAGTTCACCCCAGCGATCTCGCTGGTGGTCAATTGCGAGACCCAGGCCGAGGTCGACCACCACTGGAACAAGCTGCTGGAAGGCGGCAAGGCCGTGCAGTGCGGCTGGCTCACCGACCGATTCGGCATCTCGTGGCAGATCGTGCCGACCATGCTGCCGAAGCTGCTGACGGGCAAGGACACCGCCAAGGCGAATCGCGTAGTGGCGGCGATGATGAACATGGTCAAGCTCGACATCGCGGCCTTGCAGCAGGCCGTCAAGCTCACTTCTTCTTAAAAAGCTCGTCGAACAGCTCGCCTGGCAAGGTGTCGGTCTCGTCGGAGACCTCCAGGCCGTGCGTCAGCTCGAACGACGAAACCAGCCAGCCGGGTTCGGGCTTGTCGGGCGGCTGGGTGAGTTCGACCGGTGGCCGAGTGGGGTCGACGTACTCGCCGAGCGGTGCGTCCGGCGTGATCCGCCAGACGCGTCGCGTCACGTGGCCGGCACTTTTCTTTCGATGAACCATGGGCTGACCTCCCCGCGCTCGCACCGCAAAACGCCGAGCGCGAATTGCCAAGGGTCGCACAAACCATGCCTGGGGTTCAAGTTCCCCCACCACGAACGAGGTGGGGCGTGAGGGCGTGCTTAGCCTGCGATCCAGCCGTAGACTCGTTCGGGCAGCACGCGGGGGAAGGCCTTGGCGTCCTGTAGCGGGCCTCGAACCGCGAACTCGGGCTGGGCCGTGTCGCGGCGATGGGTCTCCCCGATCGGGCGCCCGGCCCGGTCGCTGAGCGTGGCCACTAGCGGCTGGGTGCCCTTGACGGGGCGACGAATCGCCACCGCCACCTCGCCAGTGCACAGCGTTAGCAGACTGCCCGGCGGGTGTATGCCCACGGTCTTGATCATCGCCATCGCCAGCGGGTCACCCGGGCGCTGCTGGAACAGCTGGCGCGTCGCCAGCTGCGGCGTCATCGGTGGGCGCTTGGCACGCGGGCTGATCTTGGACATGAACACATCGGCCGCACGCAGCACCTGGGCCGCTTCGCTCACTTCGGGCAGGCCGCGCGGATAGCCGCCCCCGCCGGGCTGTTCGTGGTGCTCGGCGATCGTGGTGAGCCAGATGTCGTCGTCGATGCCGGCCGCGCGCAACAGCTGAACCGTGGCCTCGGGGTGGGCACGTATCTGGGCGAGCTGCTTCGCGGTGGCGGGCGTGTCCTGCTCGGCCATTGTGGCCTGCAGTTCGAGCGTGGCCAGATTCATCGTCAGCGCTGCGCAGGCCAGCGACGTCACGCTGGCCACGGGCCAGCCGAGGTGGCGAGCGGTCAGCAGCGTCGCGACCGCACAATGCATCGCATGCGTCAGCCCGTACATCGCAAACCGGCGATCGTCCTGACGCACACACAGGAACAGCGCTACGTCCGCGTCAAAGTCGACCAGCGCCTGCAGCGACGCGAAGAAGGGCAGCACGGCACTGCCAGGAACCTGGTGGCGAACCAGAGCGCGGGTGAGCTTGTCGAACTCCCACAACAGCTTCTCCCAGCGGTCGAACAGCGACTGCGGCGGCGCGGCCCGCTTCGTGTGTGCCGCCGCGGTCTGGGCCGCGCGCGTGGCCTCGACCAGCGCACGCTCCGCCCACGCGCCACGCTCGACCAGTGACTCGAACTGTGCCTCGTCCGCGACCAACTGACCTTCGTTTAGCAGCAGCCGCCCCTGTGCATCCAGCACCCGGAATGGCAAGGCGTGGCCGACGCGCAGCAGATCGCGAACCTGGGGCAGCGGCACGCGATCGGAGGTGGCTGTCATGGTGATGCTCGCACCCGGTGCAGTGTCGTGTCAGGGGTGCTGAAAGTCCAGTTCGTTCGCCGAGCGTGGTGGCAATGCTGGCGGGTGATGCGAAATCTTTGGCAAGTCTCGTCGATTCGACGCCGCCTCGCACGTCGGGCAAGTGGAGCCTGCGCAGACTGGAAACGACGCCGCGCAGCCCACCCTCTGCCGAACCAGGAGCCATGATTGTGACCATCACGAAGACCGCTACCCGATCGATCCCCGAAGGGATGCACTCTCGGACGGCCGCACCTGACCTGCAACGGCGCCGCCGCCGCGATCGAGTTCTACAAGAAGGCGTTCCGCGCCGTCGAGCTCCGCCCGGCGGGATCGCAGGGCAAACTGGTGCACGCCGCGGTCCGTATCGGCCATTCGACGCTGATGCTGCTCGACGAGGCGCCCGAATGGGACATGCTTGGGCCGAAGGCGCTGAAGGGCTCGTCGGCGACGATCCACCTGTTCGTCACCGACCTCGACGCCACCGTGGCGCAGGCCGTGGCTGCCCGCGCGAAGGTCACGATGCCGGTGGCCGACATGTTCTGGGGCGACCGCTACTGCACGCTCGAAGACCCGTTCGGCCACCGCTGGTCGGTGGCGACCCACACGCGCGCGACACGACGCACGAGGAAATGAAGGCGGCGATCGCCAAGATGGGTAAATGATCGGCATCGATTGAGGTCAGCGATTCGTTCAGCATCGCGGCGTGGTGCACGCCCGCCTTTGAGAGCTGCTCGCGCACGACCGGAAGCGCGCGGGCCTCGTAGGTTGCGTCGAGGAGCACCATCGAACGCCCTTGGCGCCGGTGACGAAGGCCTCGCCGCTGAAGTCACAGGCCACGATGCGGGACTGGGTGAAGGTCTCCTGCGCCCACAGCGCGGGCGCCACGGACCACTGGCCTGCGTCGCGGCTTGTGATCTTGCCATTGAGCGCCGTGCTGTGCTTCTTCGGATCTCTGCCCAGCTTCTCGGCCAGCCGCGTGTCCCCGTGCGAATGCAGCTTGTCGAGCAACTTGATCGCACCAAACAGGACCGGCACCGCGTTGGCAACCCGAACCTGATGATCGGCCACCCGCAGCGGCTGATGCAGATCGCCGACCAATTGCATCAGGACCTTCAGCGCCAGCCGCTTGTTGGCCGCAGACGTGCGGGCACGCGGAGTTCGGCCGCGAACTCGTCGATGTTGTGCAGCACGCAAATCGTCCGCCGGTCCGCGGCTGATGGCTGCGTTGCGACCTTCACAAGAAGCGTTCGCGCATCAAGAGTCAAACTTCCGCCCCTTCCTCCGGCTGCTCGCCCTCCGGCAAGTGGATCAACCCGGTCGTGTAGTTGTATTCGAAAACCTCGCCGTGCCGTCCCCACTCGATCGCGGTGCGCAGCACGCGCTCGGCCTCGACGGCGTTCAGGCTTTCGCTGAGCAGGCGCAGGAACGGCTCCTCGGGCAACTCGCCCGACGCTTCCTGCTCCAGGCTGTGGCGGATGTGCGCGGCGAGCGGGACGGCGCTGAGCAGCTGCTGGCCGAACAGCTCCTGGCGCAACGTGTGCGTGCCGTCCACATAGCGTCTGCCGAGCGGCGTCAAGTGCAGGTCGCCCTCGGCGAGCCGGGCCAGACCGAGCAGCGAGACGGCTTGCGCCAGTGGCAACAGTTCGTCGTCGGTGAGCTCGGTGTCTTCGGCCAGACGGGGCAGGTCGGCGCGGCCGTGGAAGCCGTCACCGGCGAGGAGTTCGAGCAGACCTTCCATGCGCGCAATGTCCGCCTCGGGTAGGCGCTCGGCGAGCTGCAGCGTGACCGGCTCTTCGGCAGCGCGGCCCTTGGTGCCGCGCCCGGCGGTCATCAGCGCATAGACCTCGTCGATCAGCTGACGTACCTCGGCGCTCTCGGGATTGCGCGGCCTCGGCAATTGCACCGAGAGCTGAAAACGCACCCGGCCCGGGTCGCTCGCAAAGATCAGCACGCGGTCGGCCATCAGCACCGCTTCCTCGATGTTGTGCGAGACGACGAGGATGGCCTTGGTCGGCATCGCCTTGGTTGCCCACAGCTCAAGGATGTCCTCGCGCAGGCGTTCGCCAGTGAGCACGTCCAGCGCGGAGAAGGCCTCGTCCATCAGCAGCACCTCGGGCTCCACGACGAGTGCACGTGCGATGCCAACGCGCTGGCGCATGCCGCCCGATAGCTCACGCGGCAGCGCGCCTTCGAAGCCGGTTAGGCCGATCAGCTGGATCGCCGCCTCGGCGCGCTTCTCGCGCTCGGCCGCGGCCACGCCGCGTGCCTCCAGCCCGAGCTCGACGTTTTGCTGCACTGTGAGCCACGGGAACAGTGCGAACGACTGGAACACCATGCTCACGCCACGCGCCGGGCCGAACAGCGGCTGCTCGCGGTAGCGCACTTCGCCGGCGTCCGCGCTGATCAGGCCGGCCATGATGCGCAGCAGCGTCGACTTGCCCGAGCCGCTTTGCCCGAGCAGCGAGACGATCTCGCCCTCGGCCAGACGGAAGTCCACGCCCTCGAGCACGGAGCGCGCGCTGCCGTCGGCCGACTTGAACGACTTGCCGACGCCCTTGAGTTCGATGATGGCTTGGGCCATTAAAGTGAGTCCTAAAAATGCATGCGGTCTTCGGCCAGCGCATAGAGCTTGCGCCAGACGAAGTGGTTCATGCCCATCACGAACACGCACATCACGCCGATGCCCAAAGCGATGCGCGGAAAGTCGCCGATCGCCGTCATGTGCGCGATGTAGCTGCCCAGGCCCTCGGCCTGCAAGGTCGTGTCGCCCCAGGTCACGTACTCGGCGACGATGCTTGCGTTCCACGAGCCGCCGCTGGCGGTGATCGCGCCGGTGACGAAGCTCGGGAACACCGCGGGCAGCAGGTAGCGGCGCCACTTCAGCCAGCCAGTGAGGCCGAGGTTGTGCGCGGCGTAACGCAACTCGGTCGGCACGGTTGAGGCGCCAGCGATGACATTGAACAGCAAATACCACTGCGTGCCCAGCACCATCAGCGGCGAGAGCCAGATGTTGGGGTTCAAGTGCCACTTGACGATGAACACGACCGCGACCGGAAACATCAGGTTCGCCGGGAACGCGGCGAGGAACTGCGCGACCGCCTGCAGGCGTCCGGCCCACAGCGGACTCATGCCGATCCAGATGCCGATCGGCACCCAGACCAGCGCCGCGAGCGCGATCAGCACGACCACGCGCAGCATCGTGTAGCCACCCAGCACGAACACATGCGCCACTTCGGTCCAGCCGACTTCGGCGCGAATGAAGCTGCCGAGCTGCCAGGTCGCGATCAGCACTGCGGCCGCGAGCACCGCGTCCCATGCGCGTTCGAGCGCCTTGCTGCCGAGCTGCTGGCGGGCACGGATCGAGGTGCCGTCGAAGCGGCGGTGCGCGATCAGGAAGCTGCGTTCGAGCAGCCGCACCGCGCGCGCGCCGAGCGCGCTTAACGCGTCGGTGCGGCGCATCCAGGTCAGCAGCCACGAGGTTGGTGCGGCTTCGCTGCTGCTTTCCTCGAAGCGGAACTTGTCGGCCCACGCGAGCAGCGGGCGGAAGAACAACTGGTCGTACAGCAAGATGCCGACCAGCATGCCGCCGATCGCGAAGCCGATCGCGCCGAGGTCGCGCTGCTCGATCGCCAGCGCGATGTACGAGCCGACGCCGGGCAGCTTGATGTTCTGGTTCGACACCGAGATGGCTTCGGACGCCACCACGAAGAACCAGCCGCCCGACATCGACATCATCATGTTCCACAGCAGGCCGGGCATCGCGAACGGAAGCTCAAGGCGCCAGAAGCGCTGCCAGCCCGAGAGCTGGAACACAGCTGCGGCTTCTTGCAACTCGGACGGTACGGTGCGAAACGACTGGTACAGGCTGAACGCCATATTCCAGGCCTGAGAGGTGAAGATCGCGAAGATTGCCGCGCACTCGACGCCGAACAGGTTACCGGGGAAGAGGGCAATGAAGCCCGTCACCGTGATCGACAGAAAGCCGAGGATCGGGATCGACTGCAGAATGTCGAGCAAGGGCACCATCACGCGCTCGGCAGCACGGTACTTGGCCGCGATCGCCGCGAACGCACAGCTGAAGACCAGCGACGCGCCGAGCGCGAGGAACATGCGCAGCGTCGTGCGTAGCAGGTAGTAAGGCAGCACGGCCGGATCGAGCGTGAGCGGCAGGGTATCGCCGACCTGGTACGGTCGCGCCATCTGCGAGCCGCCCCACGCGAGCAGCACCAGCACGCCCAGAACGAGCGGCAGCAAGGCCCAGTCCCAGCGGTTGCCGCTGGACTCGACTACCTGACGGGGGAAGAAGCGCTTGTCGATCATCGGAACGTGAGCGGAAACGGGTGGCGTGGCGCCCGGCGGGGCAGGCGATTGTCACCGCAGTGTGTGTCGGCGCAATGACGTTTTACAACGGTCGCCGGTGGCCGCAGCGGACGCGCGGATCCGCATGTGATCATTGGGGGTCATGACGCCACCGCCTGCCCGCCGCCAACATCGTATCCCGTCGTTCCTGCGACACGTCGGCCCTGGCGTCGTCACTGGCGCGGCTGACGACGATCCGTCCGGCATCGCGACCTACACGCAGGCCGGCGCTCAGTTCGGCACCGGCGTGCTGTGGACGGTGTTGCTCACGGTGCCGTTCATGATCGCGATCCAGCTCGTCAGCGCGCGCATCGGACGCCAGTCGGGTCGGGGCATCGCGGCCAACCTGCGCGTCCATTCGCCGCGCTGGTTCCTGCTGGCGATCGTCGCGCTACTGCTCGTGGCGAACACAATCAACATCGCCGCCGACATCGCCGCGATGGGCGAGGCGCTGCAACTCGTGGTCGGCGGCGGCTCACATTATTACGCGGTCGCATTCGGCCTGCTCACGCTGCTGCTGCAGGTGTTCGTGCCCTACCACCGGCTCGCACCGATCCTGAAATGGCTGACGCTGACACTGTTCGTCTACGTCGCCGCCGCGTTCAGCGTGAACGTGCCATGGGCGCACGTGCTGCACGACCTGGTGGTCCCGCAAATCGTCGCGACCTCAGCGTTCTGGATGATGATCGTGGCGATCCTCGGCACGACGATCTCGCCCTACTTGTTCTTCTGGCAGGCCTCGCAAGAGGTCGAGGAGATGCGCCAACAAGGCCTCACCGCCGGCGCTGAGAGCCGCAAGACGCTGACTCGCGCGAAGCGCCGCATGCGCCTGGACACGGTGATCGGCATGGTGTTCTCCAACGGCATCGCGTTCTTCGTGATGCTGATGGGCGCGGTCGTGCTGCATGCCGGCGGCGTCACCGATGTGCAAAGCGCGGCGCAAGCGGCCCAGGCACTCAAGCCGCTCGCCGGCGACTTCGCGTTCGCGCTGTTTTCCATCGGCATCATCGCCACAGGCCTTCTCGCGGTGCCTGTGCTCGCCTCGTCGGGCGCGTATGCGGTGGCCGAGGCCTTCGGCTGGCCCGACGGGCTGGAGCGCCACTGGCGCGAGGCCAAGGGCTTCTACGCAATCATCGGCATTGCGACGCTGGTCGGCACCGGGCTGATCTTCACGCCGATCGATCCGATGAAGGCGCTCTACTGGAGCGCGGTGATCAACGGCGTTGTCTCGGTGCCGATCATGGCGGCGATGATGACGCTGGCAGCCGAGCCCGACGTGATGGGGCCTCTGCCGGTGCGCCGCAAGACGCGCTTTCTGGGCTGGGGCGCGGTGGTGTTGATGGCAGCGGCTGTGCTGATGATGGGCTGGGACCTGTTCCGCTGAGCCGCCGCGCCGGCCGGTCAGCCCGGCTGCTCGACGGCGAGCAGATCGATCTTCGCGCTCTCCAGCCACGCGGCCCGCTGATCAAGGCACGCACCGCGCCGGGGCGGCATCGCGCTTGCATTCATTCGCCACGCCCAGTCCTTGATGCACCAACCGGAGGATTTGCCGTGAACGACCATACGATCCAATTGGTGAGAGAAAGTTTCGACCTCGTCGAACCGATCGCATCGCAGGCCGCGGCGCTGTTCTACGTCAACCTGTTCGCGACCGACCCGTCGGTGAAGCCGTTGTTTCGCGGCGACATGATAAAACAGCCTCTCTTGAATTTTGAGTGGGTAAGCTGGCGGCGGTTTGGGCATCGAAGTAAGGAAGTCAGATGACTGCGAAGGTGTTTGAGGCGGCACTGGGAATTGCTGCGCCATGGT
>JANYBE010000447.1 GCA_025360945.1 Rhizobacter sp.
GCAGGCTCGTCAGCGCCGCATCGCGCTGTTCCCGGTGCGACAGTTCACCATCTGCCCATGCGATGAACCGTTCGCACAGTGCCTCGAAGAATGCCTGCAGATCGTTTGCAGTGCACTTTTTCGACAGCGGCGGCGCCTCCTGTTGTGTACCGATGTCGAAGTACACCAGCGACACGGTCAGTTCGGCCAGGTCGAACTGCCGGCACATCAACGCGCCGTACACCTTGGCCTGCGTCCAGTGAAGGTGCCGATGGTTCGCGGGCATGAGGTCGAGGTCGCCCTTGAAAGTCTTGACCTCCTCCAGCAGGTGCCGATCGGGGTCATAGCCGTCGGTACGTCCCCGCACGAGCAGGTTTCGATACTTGCCGCTCAACGAGACTTCGCTGCGGTACGACGCCGGGCGGTTCGCCGCCACGCTCTGGTGTCCGTTGATGCCTTGCTGCGATGTCGGCGAAGGCGTGAACCGCAGGTCCAGATCGCCTTGCTTGGCAGCGAATTCACAGAGTGCGCGGACGGCGACGGCGTAGGTCTTCACGCGTCGTTCGCCCTGCGGGATGGGTCGGCGTTCAGCGCGCTCGCGATCACCTCGTCTGCCGCCGACGCGTCCCCCAACTCTCGCTGCACCGATTCGCCGTCCCGTGCAACCGGTGTCGCGTTGGCGAGGGCCATCCAAACCGGGAAAGGCAGCTTGCGCGGCACGTGTCGGGCAGGACGGGCCAGGTCGAGCGTTCCGGAGTTGATCGAGCCGGTAAGCAGCCAGACGCCGAAAGCCTCTGGAATTTCGTGCAGTTCGGCCGCGCCGGCCGGCAGGACGTAGTAAGTCTCGCAGGCCAGCCACTGATAGGACTCGCGCTTGGCCGCGTGGCGGAGGTCGGACAGCAAGTCGGCCCGACTCACCTTGACCTCGTGGACCATGGGCTGCAGATAGTCTTCGACCGAAGTTCGACGCACCGAGAATACGTCGGGCCTGGCCATTCGCCAGGATGCTTTGCCCCGATGGGCTTGATGAGAGATCGTCTCGTCGTCCGGCCAAAGCGCTTGGTCGGTCATCGAGGCAGCGCCGGCTGTTGGCCGGTCATCAGGGGTGATCTGCGCGCGCAGGGACAACTCGCGCCACACGATCCGACCCGCGGCCGTCAGGTCGGCTGCGATCCTGGCCGCCAGCTGATCGTGAGCGCTCAGGGACCGCTGGTTGCCTTGCCGAGAAGCCGCCAACAGGCGGATGCCGGCAGGGGTCAGTCGGATCGACTCGTGTCCGCCAGCTCCTCCCGCGAACTCTGCCCAGGCGGCTGCGACCAGGTCGAGTTCGACGGCATCGCGGCATGGCCACCCGGCCGATCGCCAGATCGACATCAGGCGCGTGAGATGAACGCGGCGAGGAGATATCGGCAGGGAAGAGTCCATATGTATTCAGCTCAGTGATGCATGGCATGTGAGGCGGCGTTCTTCACGGCCGATGGGCTTCATTTAAAATCCCGGCTGTCCGTCGTCAGGCGGCCGAGCAGTGGTGTCAGGTCCACCAGCCTTCCCGCGATCAGGTTCTTCACATCGCCCTCGCGCTGCCACTGGCCGTGCACTTCCATCAACCGCGCGTTCAGCAGTTCCTTGCGCTGCGCGTCCCGCAGTGACTTCCAGCAGATGACCTGGACCACGCCGGTCTCGTCTTCAAGCGAGATGAAGACGGTGCCGTTCGCGGTCTCCGGTTGTTGACGCAGTGTCACGATGCCGCAGTAGTGAACGAGCCTTCCGTTGGGGAGTGCGTTGAGCTGCTCGGCGGTGACAAGTTTGCGCTCTGTCAGTCTGTCGCGCAGCAGCGCCAAAGGATGGCGTCTGAGGGTCAGCCCTTGTGATGCGTAGTCGAACATGATCTCTTCGCCCTCAGGTGCCGGAGGAAGTTCGAGAACGTCCTCGTCGAACGTGGCCTCGTGAAGCAGCTCGGGTGTCGATCGCAGGGCCGAGGCATCCCAGACCTGTTGCCGACGATGACCCGACAGGCGCATCAGCGCGTCCGCCGCAGCGAGTGTTTTCATCTCCGCGTGGTCGACGTGGGCTCGCCGTGCGAGGTCTTCGGCAGAGTCGAAGACGCGATCGCGTCGCGCTTCGACGATGCGATTCATCGTCTCCGCCTTCAGGCCGGAGATGATCC
Organism: Rhizobacter sp.; assembly: GCA_025360945.1. Lineage (GTDB taxonomy): Bacteria > Pseudomonadota > Gammaproteobacteria > Burkholderiales > Burkholderiaceae_C > LMDS01. The sequence goes on from JANYBE010000447.1 coordinate 2,147, forward strand.
GCAGTCCGAGCCGCACTGCCGGCGGATGCGGCAGGTCCTCCAGCGTGCAGTCGACGTCGCTGACAATCACGTCGACGGCGCGGACCTCGACCTCATGACGCTTTGCATCCTGGACGAGTTGCGACGGCGAATAAAACCCGAGCGGCTGCGAGTTCAACATCGCTGCGAGGAACTCAGCCGGGTGATGCTTCTTGATCCAGCAACTCGCATAGACGAGCAATGCGAAGGAAGCCGCGTGCGACTCGGGGAAGCCGTACTCGCTGAAGCCATGGATCTGCTGGAAGATCGCCTCGGCGAACTCCTTGCCATATCCCCGCGAGGTCATACCGATCACGATCTTGTCGTAGTAGCGATCGAGGCTGCCCTTGCGCTTCCAGGCGGCCATCGAGCGTCGCAGCTCATCGGCTTCGCCCGGCGTGAAGCCGGCCGCGATCATCGCAATTTGCATCACCTGTTCCTGGAACACCGGCACCCCCAGCGTTCGTCCCAGTGCTTCCTTCAGTGCTTCGCTGGGGTACGAGACCGCTTCCTTGCCTTGCCGCCGATTCAGATACGGGTGAACCATGCCGCCGACGATGGGCCCCGGACGGACGATTGCGACTTCGATCACCAGGTCATAGAAGCAGCGCGGTCGCAACCGCGGCAGCATGCTCATCTGCGCGCGGCTCTCGATCTGGAATACACCGACGGTGTCCGCCTGACACACCATGTCGTAGGTGGCGCAGTCTTCGGCCGGGATGTCCTGCATATCGAACAGATAGCCCTTGCGCGTGCCGATGAACTCGAGCGACTTCCGGATGGCGGTCAGCATTCCGAGTGCGAGGCAATCGACCTTCAGTAGCCCGAGCGCGTCGAGATCGTCCTTGTCCCATTGAAGGACCGTTCGGTCCTTCATCGTCGCGTTCTCGATCGGCACCATGCGCGACAGCGGCCCCTTCGTGAGCACGAAGCCGCCCGTGTGTTGGCTCAGGTGACGCGGGAAGCCGAGCAACTGCTGGGTCAGGTGCAGCAGCTGGCGTACTTGCAGGTCGTCGACCGAGAGACCGAGTTCTTCGAGTCGCTCTTTCTTGACATCCTTGCCGTCCCACCAGACGTGTCCCTTGGCGATCGCATCGACGGTTTCCAACGCAAAGCCCAGCGCCTTGCCGACATCACGGATGGCGCTCTTCGGGCGGTAGCTGATGACGACGCCGGTCAGCGCCGCGCGGTCGCGGCCGTACTTCGTGTACAGGTACTGCAGCACCTCTTCGCGGCGCTCGTGCTCAAAGTCGATGTCGATGTCGGGTGGCTCGTTGCGCTCCTTCGATATGAAGCGTTCGAAGAGAACGCTCATGCGGGCGGGGTCGACTTCTGTCACGCCGATGCAGTAGCAGATGACACTGTTGGCCGCGCTGCCTCTCCCTTGGCAAAGAATGCGCTTTGATCGCGCGAAGGCGACGATGTCGGCCACGGTCAGAAAGTAATGCTCGTACTTCAGATCGCCGATGAGTTCGAGCTCGTGCTCGATCTGCGACTGCACCTTGGCGGGCATGCCCTTGGGCCAGCGGCGTCCCGCACCTTCGTAGGTGATCTTGCGAAGGTAGGAGGCCGGTGTCTCACCCTTGGGGATCACTTCGTCGGGGTACTGGTAGCGCAGCTCGTCGAGGCTGAAGACGCAGCGCGAGGCGACGGTCAACGTCTCGGCGAGCAGGTCTTCGGGGTAGGTTTGGGCGAGGCGCAATCTTGTTCGCAGATGCCGCTCGGCATTCGGCTGCAGGTCCAGGCCGCAGTCGGTCAACGGCTTGCCGACGCGCGTCGCGGTCAGGACGTCCTGCAGGGGTTTGCGTGACCGCACGTGGAAGTGAGCGTCGCCGGCCGCGACCAGCGGGATCGCGCTGCAGGCGCTGGCCTCGCGCAGCCGGTGCAACCACATCTCGTCGGTCAGGACGCGAAGCAGGTCGACGCCGAACCAGCAGCGGCCGATGAAATGGTCGAGCAGCCACTTCGCGACGCTGCTCAGTTGCTCTGGTTCGGCCATTCGCTTCGGTGAGGCCAGCACCACGCAGTCGGTGAGTTCGTCGCCGGTGATGTTGGAGATGTCGAGGTGGTACGTGCCCTTCGGGGCCGAACGTCGCAGCTTCGTGATGAACTGCGACAGGTTGCCGTAGCCATGCAGGTTGCAAGCCAGCACCGTGAGGTCGAACGTCGTGGTCTCTGTCGATGTCGCGATCCCCCAGTCGATGGCGAACTGACTGCCGACGAGCAGCTTGAGTTCCATCTTCTTCGCGGCCACATGCGCGCGCACGATGCCGCTCAGCGAGCATTCGTCGGCGATCGCCAGAGCGCTGTACCCGAGCTGCTTCGCGCGCTCGACCAGTTCCTCGGGTTGGCTCGCGCCGCGCAGGAACGTGAAGTTGCTGACGCAACGCAGCTCGGCGTAATCGGGAATCGTGCTCACGGGCTTCTCAAGCGAAGATGCCGTGGACGAACCACTGCGTTTCGTCGTTGGCGAGGCGCGTCTGGAATACCCACAGGACGCCGGCGTGTTCGCTGAGCGCGACCCAGTAGTCGCGTGTGACGTTGCGGGTGGTCTGCCCCCCGTTTTCGGTCGTTCGGTCCCACCAGCCGCCTTCGATTCGGTGCGGGCCGGCCAGCAACTGCAGCAGTCCCTGGTACAGCGGTCGATCGCCACGCACGGCAAGTCGCAGCGGTTCGTCGAAGACGAAGGTCGGTTGCGGGATGTCAACCGAGCGATTGAGCTTGCGCGGTCGCGCCTGGGTCGCTGGTTGCCAGTGGGTCATCCACTCTATGCGGTCGTCCTCGACGACGACCGGTCGCAACACGCGGTCCGGGCCGAGTCGTGCGGCGATGCGCTCGAGGACGAGGGTGAGACTTTCTCCGGCCTGTTGGGGTTCGGGAAAAAGCGTGGTGCTCCGTTCCTGCAGCGACTGGACGTCGACCGCGATCAGTTCCAGATCTCCGACGGGAGCGAGGAGTTCGACCTTGGCCAGGTGCTCGGCCAACAGTCGCGTCAGGTGTTCGATGTCGCGTGTCGGCTGTGCCGTGCGAACCGTCATCTCGCCGCCTTCGCCGGCCGCCTTCGACCGCATGGCGTCGTGACACCAGCGCAGCGTGAAAGCCGTGACGCCGCAATGCCGCGCCGCGAGCCAGCCCGACATCTGCAGCATCAGGCGGCGAGCGCCGAACAACATCGCCGGAGCGAGCTCGACGCGCGCCATCAGTTCGAACTTTGCGCTGAAGGTGTCGGGCAGTTCTACCCATTGATGCGCTTCGGGGCGAAGGCCGTAGGCTTGGTCGAGGGAGCCCAGCAGCTCTGCATCGAAGCGTCGGCTGAGTCCGCCGCGTGGGAGGGTGCGCACCTGGCCAAGTGTTCTGCAGCCCAATCGCACGAGAGTCGCGTGATGCACTTCCACTGCGGTCAGCGTATCGATCGGAAGCACGTCGAGAAGTTGCTCGAGCGGCTTCGCAAAGCCGTTCGACTTGCCGGCGCGCGCCAGCGCAACGGCTGCGAGACTGGTCTGTGCCCAGCTGAGCTGGCTCACGCCGAGGTCGCCGACCTCGGAGCGGACACGCTCCACGAGTTTGCGCTTGCCGCCGAACAGGCGGACGCTGGCCTCGAGCTCCATCACGACGGCCGGCGATTCCGACAGGGGTTCGATGACGGCGACGCGGGGTGTGAACTGGAGGCACCACGTCGCGAGTCCCGAGACCGCTTCAGTGCGCCGTGACTCGTCGGAGGGCAGGGTGCCGGGGAGCAGGGCTGCCCACAACATGGAGTTGGTCGTCGCGCAACTTGCGCGCCGCGATGAGTGTGCTCGGCGATCTGAGTCGCGGCGTGATGATGGATTCGAGACCGCCAGGCACCGAACGCAGTGCGATGTGGCCTTCGTGGGTCGGGCCCCTTCGCTTCAGGACGTGGACGTTCAGCTCCCAGTCCACTCCAAACGTGAGCTGGACGCGCAGCGGCGCTGAAGAGGGCTCGTGTTCCGCGGCTGCTGGCCGGCACAGGAAGGCTGGCCCGTCACAGACCTGTGCGCACACCTGCAGCCGACGGATCTGTTCCTGGCGTGCCTGAGGCAGCCAGGACACCAGCAGGCCTGCGGCGTTCGCCTTGATCAATTGCTCCGTCACCCACAGTCGCTCGGCCGGCGAATCGGCCTGGATCCAGACGAGATGCCGTTCGTCCAGACCGGCGTACTTCAGGCCCGGAAGGTGCGGTGACTTCGGCGGGCCGACGACGACGACGTTGCCGCCGTTGGCCACGACCTCGCGCATCGCAGGTGCGAGCAGGCGCCACTCGGCGACGGTCGGTTGCGGTTGCAGGATTTCGGTGAGCGAATGGCACGGCCATCCCGCGCCGGGCAGCTCGGCGTCCAGTGTCTTAAATCCGCTCGAGATGACCGACCTGATTGGCGAGCCGAGCTGATCGCCGCGCCAGATCGCCGCCTCAATTTCTGGTGGCAGTTCTGCGAAGTGCGCAGGCGTTCTGCGGCCTCGGATACGCTGCTGAGACGACGGAAAGGATGCTGGGACCGGTTCCTCGTCGTCGCCGGCCCATTCCAGGACGGCGGCCATGAGGGGCTCCCGAGATACTGTATGGATTCACAGTATCGCATCAAGTTGAGTTCACGCCAAGTCACCCGGCGGCGCGAGCCATAACGGCCAACCGTTTGAATTAAGCGGACCCTCGCAGGGTCGAAGCCGGCCGGCCAGGGTCCGCTTGAAGGAGGGGTGGGCGTCACGTCGCTCCAGGGACTCATTTCTTCTGCGCACCGTCCCAGTGCTCCGCAATCTTTCCGTTCTCGATGCGGAACATATCAAACCACGTGGTCGTGTACTTCTTGGCAGGATCTGACGGCTCGACAACTTCGCGGACGAAGCTCAGAACGACGTAGTCGCCCTCGGCAACGATGGATACCAGAGGCGCTTTGACCTTCGGTTCAATCGGCTTGGGCTGGGCGAATTTGGAGAAGAAGTCGACGAACGCTGCGCGGCCTGTTGGAACCGTCGGGTTGTGCTGTATGTAGGACTCGGTCATGTACTTGTCAGCAAGCTCCATATGGCCACCTTCAAATACCTCGCGCCAGAAGTCGTAGACAAGGCGCTTGTTTGCGCCGAGCCGGGGGTCGACGCTAGCAACCAGCTTCTCATGATCCAGGCTCGCTTGAACGCGGATCTGGGCATGTGCGGGGCCGGCTGCAAATGCGCTGCACACCGAGATGATCAGAAGGAGCCTACGCATTGCTGTGATCTCCAAGATGGGGCTCATGACACCTAACTGTGCGCGCCAAATCACTATCGTGCCACCGCGCCGACTGAACGACGAGCCAGGAGTGGAAGTCGACATTGAGATGATCAGCTGTGGATAAGTGTAGATCGTGTTCTGTGTCGTTGATCTCCTCGATGCTGTGCTGATCGCGATCGGACTGGCGATGAAACTAGTGCTGCGTTGAGTGCCGGCCGGCATCGCGCCGGGCTCGCAGCGGGGCTTGCAGTGGGTCGCGCGTCAATGGGTCGTCGGGAGACGATCGTCGCTCCATCGGCCGAGATCGGTTCTTTCGCCACGCCACGGCCCGCTTTCTGACTCTGACAGGTCCAGGGAGCTCCTTCGCAGCGATGAGACGATAGATGGTCGAGCGGCCCAGCTCGGTCATCCGGATGACTTTCCGCATCCGAAGAAACGGCGGCGGTGTGCCGTGCTCGAGCGCTTTCGCCTGCCGGCCGACAAGGTCGCAGGCTTAGACTTCGATTCGAAGCCAGTGCAGGATTTCATCGCCTCGCGAGCCGGCAGACAGTGATCGACTCGGCGATTGCGACCTCGACTTCATGCAGCAACGCAATGGCGAGTTGGCGCGGACTTACGCGGCCGTCGCCCTCTGTACGTCCAGGCCGGCTTGACGCCAGCGCAGGCGATTCAGTTCGCGACGCGCAACGGCGCCAGGTACGCCGGCACAAGCCAAGATCGCGGCAGGGTCGTGCCCGGCAAGCTCGCTGATCTCGTGCTGCTCGACGGCGACCCGACAAAGGACATCGCCGACATCGGCAAGGTCGCGCTCGTCTTCGCGCAGGGGCAAGGATCTCTCCCGAGAGAACTGCACGAAGAGATCGGCATCGCGCCGTTCGTTCCATCGGTGCGGGCAGTCAAGGTGCTCGATACCGATGTACCTCGCGGTCGACTCGAGTCCATGTACGGGGGCACCATTGGCCGACGGTCAATTGACGAACCTGTTTCCGATCTGTCCTCGAGCAGCCGTGCTGGAGCTCGTGCTGGAGCTCACCGTGCTGGCGACAGGCGGCAACATTTGAACCATGCGAACGACATCGTTTGCGCTTGGAGCCCCTGTCTTCTGACGGATGCTGTCGATCTGCGTTCGCACGGTGGACAGCGCGACGCAGCCGCGCTCCGCGATCTGCGACGGACGCAACCCCTCGCACAGGCACGCCAGCACCGAACTCTCCGCCATCGTCAAGCGATACATCTGCGCGAAGAACTGTAGATTCAATGGTTCGCATTCCAGCCGCTTGCCGAGTACGAGCAGCGCGACGACGTCCCCGCTGTCCGAGCTGGAGCCCATGGGCACCACGCCGACGCAAACCGATGCGCGCGGGCAGCGGACGGTCAGCATGGATCGGCGGCCGCGTTGCGCAGCCGCGAGCGCCTGCTGCAGCTCGTCCCGGCCGTGCGGACTTTCCACGTGCAAGCGTCGCCCGTCATAGTGCAAAGGCTGGCCAGCGACGCAGTCGCGAGCGGCAACGCGATTGGCGTAGCGCACCTCGGCCGCCTCATTGACCACAAGCAGCCCGTGGTTGACCTCGTCGAGGACCGAGAGCAGCAAGTGACGAGGTGGGGGAGGTATGTCGAGGGACACCTCTCCGTCATCGTCAGGAGATCCGGGCACATTGAGCAGGGCCCTCGCTACGCCTGCGACCATCGAATTCACTGCGAACATTTCAAGCCCCCACGAGAAGCGGCCCAGCACCGCTCGACGAATGTGCCCCGTGTCGCACTTAAGGTCGTTGGCGTCGCTCTTAAGAGTTATTAATCCTGCGTTGCTGCTCGCTTCGTGCTCTTGAGCCCGTTGTATGCATGTGTAACGATGTCGTCGCTCGCCACCAGTGGCTGGGCATCAAACAAGAACGAGGGATCCCCGGATGCAAGTCGACATGAGCCCAAGCGGCGGAAGATTTTCCGATCCACAGCAAGTCAGCCACGGCCTGAACCTGACACTCGATCTTGCAGATCCGAGCCGCATGCCCATTCTGTTGGCGGAGATCGCCGCGTTGGCCGACAAGACGCGTCTGGCTCTGGACGAACTCCACTTCGTTCATTTTGCGCGCGTCCTGCCTGTACGCGGCAATGCGAGCCTGCTGGTCATCACCGAGTTCGATGGCCCGCTCGAGCCGTACTCGATGGATTTCGTGATCGCGATCGGGGACATCTTCGATGCGATCCTCAGCTTCGTCAAAGGCGCACCACCTCTGCCTGTACGAAACCACCCGGTCGAGTTCTGGAGATTCATTCAGCTGAACAATCGCGTTGTGGTCATTCCTTCCGCCCTGCAGTGGGACGACTACCCCGTGTATAGCGCGTACCCCAATCGCACCGTCATCGATATCGTCGGGCCGCGCAAGAGTCTGCCGCCGCCTGTCGCGCAGCCCGGTGCGGCCAGCGTCGACCTGAGCGACGTGCAAGGCAACATCCTTCGCGGCTTTCACGCCGACATGGCGCGTCATTACGCGCTGACGATCGAAAGCGCTGAGGCTGCGCGCCAGTTCCTGACGGGGTTGGTGACCGACGATGGCACCGACGGTCCGCGCGTGAGCTCGGCCGAGGAGTGGGACGCAAGCAATCGCCCTCACTACTTTGTCAACATTGGCGTCACGGCTGCGGGCCTGAGGGCCTTGGGCGTCGCGGACTCGACGGTGCAAGCATTTCCCGATGCTTTCCGCCAGGGCCCGGCAGAGCCGAGCCGTGCGGCGGCCAATGGCGACATCGGGCTCAGCGGGCCGGAGCACTGGGAACTCGGGGGACCGGGGCAGCCTGCGCACCTTTTGGTCTCACTTTACGGCGACAACGATTGTGCTGTGGAGTTCGAGCGACGCGCCCGGCAGCTGCAAGCGATCTGGGCCGCGGGCGGGTTGCAGATCCTGATTCGGCACGACGCGAATGCCATGCCGGGCGACAAGGTCCACTTCGGCTACCGCGACGGCATCGCCCAACCGCGGATCGCAGGTGTGCACCCCGATACCGGGCCGGACATGCAACCGCGGTGCAGCGCTGGAGAGTTCCTCCTCGGGTCGGAGTACAGGGACATTTACGGAGGACTGTCGCTGGGTAATCTCCCGGCCAATCTTTGCCAGAACGCAGCGTTCGCCGCCGTGCGGGTTCTCGAGCAGGACGTCGGCGCATTCGAACAGCTGCTCGACCGCGCCAGCGCCGAACACCAAGTCGCTCCTGAGTTGATTGCCGCAAAACTGATGGGTCGCTGGCGCGACGGCACCCCCTTGGCAGAGTTTGCTGCGCTGTCACCGAACGCGCTGCCGACGTCCAAAAGGACCCAGGACAATCGGTTCGATTTCGCGCCATCGCAAGAGCACCCCGGGATCAAGAACGATCACGACGGTCTGCGTTGCCCGGTTGGCGCTCACGTTCGCCGAATGAACCCGCGCAGCGCGCTGGTCGCGGGTGTGCCTCATACGCGCCGCATCATTCGCCGCGGCATGCCGTACGGACCCGCATGGGACGACGGCGTCGGTCCTCCGGTGGGGCGCGGGCTGTACGGCTTCTTCATCTGCGGCGATCTGGAACGCCAGTTCGAGTTCCTGATGCAGGTCTGGGCAAATGGCGACACCGCGACCAGCGGCGTGCGCGGAACCAAAGACCCGTTCGTCGGTGCCCAGCCCGACGCAGGCGGGGAGTTCCGGATTTCGGGGTGCGGGGAAAATGGCGAGATCACGCTGAAGATTCCTCGCCTGGTGACGACGCGCGGGAGCCTGTACGTGATGCTGCCGAGCCTGTCGGGTTTGCGATTCCTGGCAGCCCAGACAGGCGGTATCGAATCCCGTGCAAATGTCTATGTTCCGAAGATGAGCGCCAAGCAATGGATTCAAGCGCGCGAGCGCGGTGGCGAACCCGAGGATTTCGATCCCGACAGATTCGACCCGAAGGATCCGGCCTTCCTGTCCCACCCGTATCCTTACTATTCCTTGTTCAGGGACAGGGCGCCCGTCGCTCTGGTGCGACATAACGATTACGCCAGCTATTGGGTCTTCAGCCACGATCTGGTGACCACCGTGTGCGACCAGAAGGATCTCTTCCTGAAGCGTCCCAAAGGGGAGCCGGGTGATCGAGGCCTGTTCTTCATGGACCCTCCTCGTCACGGCCAGGTGCTTGGCATCCTCGACCCTTTGTTTGCGAACGCGATCGCCGACATTACGACGAACGCATTGGCACTTGCGAGCGACGCGATCGACGAGATACGCGCCCAAGGCTTCACCTTCGACCTGATCTCGACTTACGCGAACCGCGCCAGCCGAAACGTGTTCATGACGATGTTCGGCATTCCGCCCGCCGAGTGGAATCATGTCGGAGCGCTGATCGATACGGTGTTGAACAACGTCAGTCAGCTGCTCCCGCCGGCTAAGCGTACGCCGGCAGGACTGGCATCGACTGCTTTGCTCGGCTACTTCTGGTCGAAGGAGCAGAAGTGCCCCGCGCACCCGAGTACACCCGAGTTGCTCTGTCGCATGCAAGTGGACGGGCAAAGCCAGGGGATGAAGTCGGACGAGGTGACGCAGACCGCGCTTCATTTCGCGCTCGGCGGCTATCTGTCCACGGAATTCCTCATCGGGACCGGCGTCTACAACCTGCTGAGCACTCCCGGTGCGATGGCGACCTATCGAGCGGCGAGCCCGCTCGAGCGCGCAGCCACGATCGAGGAGATGAAACGCTTCGACGCCCCGTTTCAGATGGCCGACCGTTTCGCCGCCGAGAACACCCGTCTTGGCAATTGCGATATCCCTGCCGGCTCGATGGTCACAGTGGTCTACGGATCAGCGAATCGCGACGTTTCGGTTTTTGGCCTGGACGCCGATCAGTTCATACCCGGGAGAAGGATTGCGGTGGGCCAGAACTATGTCTTCGGCCACGGCATCCACTATTGCATCGGTGCGCCGATGGTGGCGGCGGTGGCACCTGCCGTCTTCGATACACTCGTCGACGCCATGCCGAACCTTGCCCTCACCGGATCGATGCCCAAGCGTGTGTTCGATCCGTACTACCGCGCGTTCTCCCGTCTCGACCTGAACTACTGAGTGGCGACGCAGTGACGGCGCCGCTGCGGTTTGACGAATTCGAGCTGCGCCCGGGCGAACGGCAGCTCCACGTCAAGGGCCAGATTGCCCACATCGGTGCGCGCGCCTTCGACCTGTTGGTCGCCCTGATCGATCGCCGAGACCGTGTCGTCGGCAAGCACGAGCTCCTCGATCTGGTGTGGCCGAAGCTGGTGGTCGAGGAGGGCAATCTGCAGGTGCATGTCCACGCTTTGCGCAAGCTGCTCGGCCCGACGGCGATCACTACAGTGCCGGGCCGAGGCTATCGCTTCACGGCCAGGATCGCCGAACCCGGGGTCTCGCGGCAAGTCGATCGGCGTGTGTCCGCCCGCTCGGCACTGATCGAAGGCGAGCCCGGATCCCTGGACGCCGAGGGCGCAAGCAACGGCAACCTGCCCGCATACCTTCCTGCCTTGTACGGCCGAGCGGACGATGTTCGCGCTGTATGCGCGCTCCTCGAGTCCGAGCGGCTGGTGACGATCAGCGGCGCCGGCGGTATCGGCAAGACCCGCCTGGCACAAGCCGTGGCTCACGAGCTTGGGACACGTTTCGCCAATGGCACGTGGATGATCGAGCTGGCCTGGGTACATGACGAAGCGCAGTTCGTGGCGCACATCGGGCAAGCCATGGGCTTGACTCTCGTGGGCACCAAGCCCGGTCTTGACCAACTCGCGGAGGCGCTGTGCACGCGCCACCTTCTGCTCGTGCTCGACAACTGTGAGCACCTCCTGGATGCAGTCGGAGCACTCGCGTTCCGCGTGATGCGTAGCGCGCCATCGGTTCGAACCCTCGTGACAAGCCAGGAACTGCTTCGTGCCGGCGGTGAGCAGGTGTACAAGCTCGCGCCATTGGCCGTACCGGTTGACCGCGATCCGCGCACTGCGCTCGAGTACGGCGCCGTGCGCCTGTTTGTGGAGCGCGCCCGCGCACTCGACAGGAGATTCGAGCTGACCGAAAGCAATACCGATGCTGTCGTAGACATTTGCGGCACGCTTGATGGCATCGCGCTCGCCATCGAATTGGCGGCTGCGCGGGTCCCGATGCTAGGCGTCTTCGGTGTCCTCGATCGCCTCGGCGAGCGATTTCGCGTGCTGACCGGTGGATCGCGGGTCTCGCTGCGACGCCACCAGACCCTGCGGGCCGCGCTCGACTGGAGCCACAACCTGCTCGACTCCGACGAGAAGAAGGTCTTTCGCAGGCTCGGGCTGTTCTCCGGGGGCTTCTTCGTTGAGGCGGCACAACATGTTGCGCGCGACAGTGAGCTCGACGAATGGGCGGTCCTCGATCACCTCAGCGCGCTCGTCGACAAGTCGCTGGTGCTTGTCGACGGCGATGCGCGCCCCCGCTATCGTCTGCTCGAGACCTCGCGTGCGTATGCCATGGAGCGACTCGCCGAGGCGGATGAGACAGACGCCTTGATGCGACGGCATGCCGAAGCAACGACGACGCTGTGCGAGACCGCGGTCCGGCTCCGCGACAGCGACGCGATCTGGGCCGAGATGAACAACATTCGCGCGGCTATCGCGTGGGCGATAGGCCCGGGTGGCGACGACGTCATCGCGGTGTCGTTGGCGTCCTTGCCCGCGATGGTTCTCGCTGTACGCGGAATGGTCGCAGAATCCGTACAGCGACTGCTTCAGGTCGAGTCCCTGGTGACCGACGACACTCCGAAGGCCCTGGCAGCTCAATACTGGCAGTGGCTGGGTCGCATCGGAATCGAAGGTCGCTTGCCAACGTCCCGCTGCATCGAAGCCTTGCGGCGAGCCGAGGCGATCTTTCGCGAGCTTGGCAACGGCCGACACGTTCACGCTTGTCTTCGCATGCGCGCCGAGGCGCTTGTAACCCATGCCGACCTGAGTGGGGCCGCCCAAGCGCTGGGCGCCGCCGAGGCGCTTGAATATGCGGGTTGGCCTGTGGCCGATCGGCTGCGTCGCTTGCGAGTGGAGGGCTTGCTCCACGCCGCCGCAGAGCTCCATCAGGAATCGCTCGCCGCAGCACGCTCGGCCTACGACATGGCTTGCGCGGCCCGCATAGAACGCTATGAGCTGATCCTGCTCGCGGACATGGCGCGCGTGCACCTGAAAATGGGCCAAGCCACGCAGGCGGCGGAGCAATTTCGATCGCTTGCGGAAAAGGCGCGACGAAGTCGGTCGCAGGGACTGACGCTCGCTCACGCGCTCGCCGGGTTGACCGCGGCGCTCCTTATGCAACCACAGATCACCGAGGCGACGGTGGTCGCCATCCAGGCCGTCTCGCTGTTGCGCCGATGTGGCCTCCTTGTCGCCTACTGCGACTTCTACGCATGGTTGGCCGCCTGCCACGGCTTGGGACAGGTCGCCGCACAATTGATCGGCGCTGCGGACGAGTTTCACCGCCGCAGCGAGACTTCGCGGGACGTCGTGAAACTGCGCGCACGCAAAGAAGCCATGAAGATGCTTTGCACGGGTCAGGCCACGGGATCAATTCAGCTCTGGCTTTCGGAAGGAGCGGCATCGAGCGAAGACACGATTGCAAGCATGCTCGAGCGAGCGGTGTCGGCGCTGCCGCACAAACCCTCGTCGTTGACCGACAGCATCAAAGACAGCCACTGACGTCCAGTGCACTGGGCTGGTCGCTTCGGGTAAGCAGCGCCTTGAGTATTCCGACGATCGGCCTCAGAACCTCTTCACTGAACCAGTAGGTCTCGTGAGAATAGACGGGCCCCTCGCTGTCCTTTGTCGGGTCTTCGAGCACAAGATTGATCGCTCGATCGTCGACCAGGGTTTCGTAGCCGCTGCCCAGCGGACGCAGTGGCCAACCCAGAACATCGTTGGGGTCGTAGAGATTGAGCCAGCGAAATCCGGCGGCCGGAGCCCGAATCGGCTGTATCCGCATGCAGGTGTCCGCAGCTACGAAGACGGGGATGCTGCACCCTGTCGTGAGCCAGCATTGAATGGTGTCTCCTCGAAGGAATGAAACTTCTTCAGCATCGAGCGGGTGGCCCGCGATCTCAAGTGCGTGCGCGTCGATGTCGCGCCAGATACCCGCGCAGGCGCCGCCTTCAGGAAGCTGCGCGTCATACAGGTAGTTGGACAGCACCTGGCATCCGAGCGATTGCGTAATGAAGACGACCGGGCCGTTGCGACCCAGCCGATCACGCGCCGCGAGCAACTTTCTTGCGATCTCCATCTGGGCCTGCTCGTAGGCCGATCCTTTGCGCTCCTTTCGCGTTTCCAGGCCGATCGCGTCGGCCAGTCCCGACAGGACAAAGGTTCGCAGACTCTCTTTGCGAACCTTGGATCCCGCGAGTATGTGGCGCCACACGGCTCTCTCGTTGGACTGTAGGATGCTCTGGTAGTAGACCGATTCGAACACGACTTCATGCCGGGCAGTGCCCAGACGTGCGTGCAGCCGATGACGGAATTCGTCAGCGTAGTCTTTCAGGGTGATTCCCATGCCATGAAGGGTCAGCAGTGCAACTTGGGCCACGTTCTTCAGCTCTGAAATTGGACATCTGATCGGCGATGTTGGTTCAATGCCGGGCGGATGGCGCAGTCTCACAGCGACGTCACGCCTGTGCATCCTCTCGTGGCCCGATGAGCCACAAGCTGCGGATTTGCACGATTGATTGGATTGGCGAGTTGGATGCAGTGAGTCGCGCCACTTGGAGCTGTTTACACCACGGTAGAAGAGACGGTGATCTATGAGCATCCAACCACGCAAAGCAAGTTTTCATGCGGGCTTCAGGGTCGCGGCGCTACTGCTCCGCGAAGTCCATGGGCGGCGCGAGTCGCTGCCTGTGTGCGCGAACGCACAGACGGACTCAGAAATGCGGGGCAGGATCTGCGGTTCCCCGAAGGGCGTGATCTCGGCTGACTCTGACGACGCTATTTGATCTCGGCAACCGTACAAGCGCGGTTCCCACTTCGGATTGCTATGCACTTCCATGGGACCTGTCATGCCCAAGTCAGGAAAGCGTTCCACTTCGGCCGACGAACCCGGCAAGGTGGAAGCGCACGTCGAGGTGAAACGTCAAGAAGCGTTGCTCAAGACGTGGGCATTGCAGAATGCGATCTTCAACAGCGCCAATTTCTCCAGCATCGCTACCGACGCGAGCGGCGTCATTCAGATCTTCAACGTCGGTGCCGAGCGCATGCTGGGCTACGCGGCTGCCGAAGTGATGAACAAGATCACCCCTGCCGACATATCCGACCCGCAGGAATTAATCGCGCGTGCCACGGCCTTGAGTCTCGAGCTCAGAACCAAGATCACGCCTGGCTTCGAGGCCCTGGTGTTCAAGGCCTCGCGCACCATCGAAGACATCTACGAGTTGACCTACATCCGCAGGGACGGTAGCCGCTTCCCGGCGGTCGTGTCGGTCACGGCGCTGCGCGACGCTCGAGACGCGATCATCGGCTACCTGCTGATCGGCACCGACAACACGGCGCGCAAGCAGGCGGAACAGGCGCGCCAGGAGATGAACGCCGAGTTGGAGCGAGCGAAGCTGCTGGCGGAAAAGGCCAATCTCGCGAAGTCGGATTTTCTGTCGAGCATGAGCCACGAATTGCGCTCGCCGCTCAATGCGATTCTCGGATTTGCCCAGTTGATGGACTCCGGTTCACCGTTGCCGACGCCCGGCCAGAAGGAGAGCATCGACCAGATTCTGCAGGCTGGCTGGTATCTCCTGGAGCTGATCAACGAAATTCTCGACCTCTCGCTGATCGAGTCCGGCAAGCTGTTGTTGTCGCTGGAAGTGATGTCGCTGGCCGAAGTCCTCAATGATTGCCGCGCCATGATCGAGCCCCAAGCTCAAAAGAGCGGCATCCGGATGAAATTTTCGGAGTTTGATGACCCCTACTACGTTAAAGCCGACCGCACACGCGTGAAGCAGGTGTTTGTCAACTTGCTCTCCAACGCAATCAAGTACAACCGCGTGGGAGGCATGGTCGAGGTGAGATGCAGCGCGAATGCGGCGCAGCGCATTCGGATCAGTTTTCATGACACCGGCGAGGGCCTGTCCCCGGAGAAGCTCGCGCAGTTGTTCCAGCCCTTTAACCGCCTCGGTCAGGAGGGTGGCGTCGAAGAAGGCACCGGCATCGGCCTGGTCGTCAGCAAGCGCCTGGTCGAACTGATGGGAGGTGAGATCGGCGCGGAGAGCACCGTCGGCGTGGGCAGCGTGTTCTGGATCGAGCTGAACGCGACTACTGCGCCGCGACTGGTCTTCGCCGAGGACGAACCCGAAGCGTCTGCACCGGATCCATTGCAATCCGATTTACCGTTGCGAACCCTGCTTTATGTCGAAGACAACCCAGCCAATCTGATGTTGATCGAGAAGCTCGTCGCACGCCGGCCCGATATCCGCCTGCTGAGCGCGAGGGATGGAAAGCGGGGCATCGAGATCGCACGCGCTTCGAAGCCGGATGTGATCCTGATGGATATCAACCTGCCGGGGATCAGCGGCCTCATGGCGTTGAGAATCCTCGCTGAAGACCTGGAAACAGCGACGATTCCGGTGATCGCTCTCAGTGCGAACGCGATGCCTCACGATATCGAGAGAGGCCTGGAGGCGGGCTTCTTTCGTTACCTCACGAAGCCGATCAAGGTGGGCGAATTCATGGAGACGCTGGACCTGGCTTTGATGTTGGCGGCGGCGCGGCAGCTCAGTGCAGGAAGCGAGGAACGCACATGATGATCGGCACCGCTGCCATCCTTGAGGCCCGCATCCTGATCGTGGACGATCAGGATGCCAATGTGAGGCTGCTTGAGCGCTTGCTACGCGAGGCTGGCTACGCCAACGTGGCCTCGACGATGGCACCGCAGGCCGTCTCGGCGCTGCATCGCGAGAACCGCTACGACTTGATCCTGCTCGACCTGCAGATGCCCAGCATGGATGGCTTCGAGGTGATGGAGCGCCTCAAGAGAGACGATGCCGACAGCTACCTCCCGGTCATCGTGCTCACCGCCCAACCGGCCCACAAACTGCGCGCGCTGCAGGCTGGTGCCAAGGACTTCATCAGCAAGCCCTTCGACCTGATCGAAGTCAAGACGCGCATCCACAACATGCTGGAAGTCCGGCTGCTCTACAAGCGGCTCGAGCACTACAACGAACGGCTGGAACAGGCGGTCCGGGACCGGACCACCGAGTTGCGCGAGAGCGAGTATCGCTTTCGTCGCCTGACCGAACTCGCCTCCGATTGGTACTGGGAACAGAACGAGACCGGCAACTTCACCCAGGTGTCCGGGCCGGCATTGGAGATGGTGGGAATCGGAATGCCGGCGTTTCTGGGCGAAGCGGGCGCTGGTGGAGCCACGGGTTGGAACGAGGCCGAGCGGGCGCTTTTGCAGGAGAAGATTGCCAGCCGACGACCCTTTTTGGACTTTGCGTTCAGCCGTGTCAACGCGGATGGATCGCTGCAGCAGTTTCGGGTGAGCGGTGAACCGATGTTCGACGAGTCCTGTCGTTTTACCGGCTATCGAGGAATCGGCGTCGAAGTCACCCCGTTGCGAGCATCGACGCGCACGCGCTGACGCTGCGCTGCCGCGTCGGTACCCGGCCCCGTGTGATCGAGGGGCGCGCAGCCTGTGGAATCAATGTCCGGCGAGCACTCGATAGCCCACGGGCGACACGATTGCCACCCGTGCCCGCATCGATTCGCGATCTGCGGTAGTCTCTCCACGGGCGCCTGCGGTCCACGTCGACGTCCCGGGCGTTGCGGCCGGTGCGCAACAAGGCTTTGGAGTCCACGATGAACCACGACGCAGTCCTGCCGACGTTTCGCCTCGAGCCTGGTACAGCCATTGCACAAGCCCATCTGAAGACCACCTTGCCGGTCACGCTAGTCTCTGCGGCGCTGGAGGTGATGACGGACTTGACTCAGGTGAAAGCGGCGACGATCGGGCCTTCGACGACCCTGCGGCAGGCCGAGCAAATGATGGTCTATCAGGGCGTGCGCATGCTGTTCGTCGTCACGGACATGCCCTCCATCGAGGGCTTGATCACGGCCACCGACCTGCAGGGCGAGAAGCAAATGCGGCTCGTCCACGAGCGCAATGTGCGCTATGACGAACTGTGCGTCGCCGACGTGATGACCGACCTGTCGATGCTCGATGCGATCGATCACGCGCGCATGAGAACGGCCACCGTCGGCGACGTGATCGCGACCCTCAGGCGGTTTGGCAGGAACCACCTGCTGGTAGTCGAGAGCGCCACGGGCCAGAGCCCGCACCGCGTGCGCGGCGTGATCTCGCGGACGCAGATCGAGCGACAGCTCGGTCAGGCCATCGACGTCACGCCGGTCGCCAACAGCTTCTCGGAGATCGAGCGGGCTCTTTTTTGAAGGCCTGAGCGGTTAGTTCCAGCCCTTGTGCCACCCATGCTCGGGGTGATGCCAGCCCCAGCCGCTTGACGGATGACGCTTCCAGACGCAGCCCGGTCCGGGGCTTTCGTAGTTGGGAGACACGTAGACCGTCGCCGACTCTTGAACGTGGCCGGGACGCCCCCGGTGCGAAAACGCAGCCCGAAGTGGCTGCCAGGACGGCGCTGGCGACAAGCATCACGAGGGCATTTTTCATGGAAGGCCTGATTGGTTGACCATGCAGACGCTGGATTCCCCCCGCATGCGCCGAAATTACGCTGTGGCACGTTTGCTTCAGCAGGCGCATCTTGCCAAACCAGGTGGGAGCCAAGCTGGGGCAGCATGCTCAACACTGCGAAGAACTTCATCGACAACGCGCACTGGGTGGCGATCTGGCCCGGGCTGGCGATCTTCTTGCTGGTCCTTTCGTTCAACCTGCTCGGCGA
Source organism: Rhizobacter sp. (assembly GCA_025360945.1). Classification (GTDB taxonomy): domain Bacteria; phylum Pseudomonadota; class Gammaproteobacteria; order Burkholderiales; family Burkholderiaceae_C; genus LMDS01. The sequence continues at coordinate 20,259 of JANYBE010000447.1, forward strand.
CAGCCTGCGCGACGCGCTCGATCCGCGTCAGCGCTGATCCTTCATCTCATCAACTCAGCCGAACACCATGAACCTTGACTGGAACAACCCGTATCCGACGATCCGCAGCCCGCTGATGGCGCGCAACGTCGTCGCCACGTCGCAGGCGCTGGCGCCGACACATACCGCTGGGTCGCAGCTGCGCGCTCGATGACCGAGGTGAACGGCGCCGACTTGCTCAGTGATGACTACCTCGCCGAACGCGCAAGGCTGATCGATCTGAAACGCGCGATCGATTTCAAGCACGGCACACCGCCCAGCGGCGGCACGATCTACCTGGCCGCTGCTGACGAGAGTGGAATGATGATCAGCCTGATCCAGTCGAACTACATGGGCTTCGGCAGCGGTGTGGTCGTGCCCAGCACCGGTGTGAGTTTGCAGAACCGCGGTCATGGCTTCACGCTGTACGAGAAGCACCCCGATGTGGTGGCCGGCGGCAAGCGACCGTTCCACACCATCATCCCGGGCTTTCTGATGCGTGATGGCCAGCCGCAAATGAGATGCACACCGAGCACGAAGCTGGTCGCCCGCAACCCGTAGACTCGCCCGGCATAGAAGCCCAGGTCGAATCGACCTGCATTAAGCATCGCCGAAAGCGCGATATCCAGCAGCCATGCGCACATCACGACCAGCAGCCACTGGTCGGTGTGTAGTGATTTGCCGCCATGATGGGTGGCAACGCTTCGTGTCCCACGGTGGCCAACAGCATGAAGCCGATCACGGCGAGGACGACGGCGCAACAGGTGCCAGCGATGGCTGGTGCGGTGCCGATGGTCGCGCGCAGCGCCTGGTTTGAGCGCGCGCCCAGCGCGCTATAGCCGATCACGAACAGCGGGAAACCACCGTGCCAGAACATGTAGAGCCAGGCCGTGCTCTGCGGTCCGACACCGAGCAGCCCGGTCGGCGTGAACAGCCCCGGAAAACTCAGCCCGTGCGCGACGGTGGTGAGCGCGCTGAACAGGTAGCCGGCGGCCAGCGCAAGCACGGCATTCGAGCGCGTGATGCGAAACTGTCCGAACAGCAAGAGCGCGGTGATGCAGTCGTTGACGATCAGCGCCGATTCGTAGACGGGGATGAAGGCCCACACTGTCTGCAGCGGCTGCTTTGCAAACGGTGCGGCAGCGGTGAAGAACAACAGCGAGAGCAGCACCACGACGAGGGCGGGCGGCGTTCGCCCGGGCCGGCTGGCCAGGTGATGAGGAGTGTCGCGGGGAGAGGATTTCGGTCAGCTTCGAGGCTCGTCGTTCGGCTCATAAATCTGATCAGAACAGAATCCCGGCCGGCGCAACACGGCTTCACTTCGCGCGCGTGCGGCCGATAACGTTGCACCACGTTCCAGTTCCTGCAGGATGCCCTGCACGAGGACTCCCCGAGCTGCCGCTGCGCTGCCACTGAAATGTATCCAACGTCTGAAGTTGACCTCTTGTGTGCGCGACTGAACTGCGGGGAGATCACGCGGCAGCGCTTTGTCGAGGAATGCGCGAGGCTCACGAGTCGTCAGGTCGCGTGCTCGAGGGCGGGCCTGTGGGTCTTCATCGATTCGCCGCAGGGCCGGCTGCTGCGCTGCGAAGGTGTGTACGACCGCGTCGACGACCGGGTGGTTCAACTCGCCGACGAATCCGAAGAACGATCGGGGCCGTACTTTCTGGAGCTCGAGCGCTCAGGGCACGTGCTGGCGAACGACGCGCGCACGCATCCGGCGACGCGCAGCTTCTTCGAGGATCACCTCCAGTCGAGCGGCGTGCAGTCGTTGATGGCCGCGGCGTTTTCGTTGAACGGCCGGCTCTTCGGTGCGTTCACCTGCACCCAGGTGTGCGAGCCGGTGGCATGGACGCAGCGGCAACTCGCCATCCTGACCAAGATCGGCTCGCGGGCCACGCTCGCGCTGGCAAGCGGCCCGCGCTTTCTGGACTCGATGCTCGCGCCGTTGTGATGCGCCTGCGCTGAACCGCCTTCAGGGCAGACGCACGAACTTCTGCGCGCGCTTGCCGGTGTCCACCTCGCCCGAATACAGGTTGCCCTGCGAATCGATGGCCATCGTGTGAACCCAGTGGAATTCGCCCGCGTAACGGCCTGGCCGCCCCAGAGTGCCTTGCACCTCGCCGGTCTTGCGCAGCAGCGTGAGCACCTGGTTGTTGCGGCCGTCGGCCATGAACAGCCAGCGTTGCTGCGGGTCGCGCGAGAGCACGATGTCCCACACCGAGCCGTTGCCCGCAGTGCGCGGGTCGACCGAGAACTCCTTGACGAAGAGGCCGTCCTTTTGGAACACCTGAACGCGGTTGTTGAGCCGGTCGCACACGTACACGAGCCCGTCGCGCGCCACGCGCACGCAGTGCACCGGGTTGCCGAACGAGGCGAGTTGCGCGGCGGTGGGCGGCGCGGTGCGGCGCGTGCTGGGTTTTTCCGCGTCGCTCGGCGGCTCGCCGTAGGCACCCCAGTGCCGCTTGTACGCACCGCTGTCGGCATCGAACACGATCACCCGCTTGTTGTAGTAACCGTCGGCCACGTAGACCTCGTTGGCCGTTGCGTCGATCTCCACACCTGCAGGCTGGCCAAGCCGCGTGAGGTCAAGGTTGCCCGTCTGCGGCCCGACCTTGCCGATCTGCATCACGAAGCGGCCGTCGCGTGTGAACTTGAGGATCTGCCCATCGCTCTCGCCGTTGCCGGCTATCCAGACGAAGCCCTTCGCATCGACGTGGATGCCGTGCTCGTTCTGTGGCCAGTTGTAGCCGGCGCCAGGGCCGCCCCAGCTGCGCAGCAGCTTGCCTGCGCCGTCGAACTCCAGCACTGGCGGCGCCGGCGCGCAGCAGGTGGACTGCGGCGGGTTGAGCGTGGCGCCACGCTCGTCCTCGGTCAGGCTGCCGGGCCGCTGCAGCACCCACACATGATCGTCCGCATCGGTGGCGATGCCGCTCACCTGGCCGAGGATCCAGTAGTTCGGCAGCGCTTGGGGCCACGCGGCGTCGACGCGAAAGCGCGGTGTCGCGGCGGCATTGCCGTCGTCCGCCGACGCCGCTTCGCAGCCACCGAGCAAGCTTGCGAGCGCGACGCTCAGCAACGTGCTGGTCACTGAACGACAGCCTTGCTTCATGGTGGGTGTCTCCGGTGGTGTTGGTGTGGGTCGCATGATCCGCCGCTTGCGTCAGCGGCCGGTGAACCGCGGCGCTCGCTTTTCGGCAAAGGCTGCGCCGCCCTCGCGCAGGTCGGTCGAGGCCGCGGCCCGCGCGATGTCGCGCTGAAGGTCGGCCGCGGCCAGCGTGCCGCGGGCGATGCGGTTCAGGTGCTTCTTCATGCCGAGCAGCGCGAGAGGCGCCATGCCGGCGAGCGTCTCGGTGAGGCGATCCGCCGCCTCGTGCAATGCGTCGGTGGCGACCAGATGTGTGAGGAAGCCGATCGCCTTCATGTCGTCCGCGCCCAAGCGCTCGGCCGTCAGAAACAGGCGCTTGGCCATGTCCACGCCGAGGCGGCTCACATACCGATCCAGGCCGCGCGGATAGAAGTGCAGGCCGAGCCGCGCTGCGGGCATGAACATGTCGGCCTCGGGTGTGCCGAGCCGGAAATCGCAGGCTAGTGCGAGATCGGTCGCGCCTCCGTAGACACCGCCCTGGAGCAGCGCGAGGGTGACGGGTCGGGCGTCTTCGAGCGCGTTGGCGACGTCTTCGAATGCCGCCGTCGTGGCGGCGTCGATGCGGCTGATGTCGTAGCCGCTGCAGAAATGCTTGCCGTGCGCCTGCAGTCGCAGCACCAGCACGGGCTCGGCCTGGTCGACGGTGGCGATGTGCGCGGCCAGCGCCGCCAGATCGTCGGGCCCGAGCCGGTTGGCCTCTTGCGGGCGACGCAGCGTGATCGTCGCGACCGCGCCGGCGATGCTCAGTTCGGGTGTGCTCATCTGACGGTGCCCTCGGCCTGTACGAACCCCGCTGTTGTAGCCGAGTTCGCGCGCAGGCCGAGCGGAGCCCCTTCGCCGGGCGCCGACGACGCCAGGTTCAGCGCATTCGGCGGATCGCCCATTGCCTGACCACCCGCGGCCGTCAGTGCAGTGCCGCGTGCCGTAAGGCCGGCGAGCGTATTCTGCCCGAAGCGGCGCGTGATTTGGCGCAGGATCGACGCGGTGTCGTGCTGCACGTAGATCACCGTGCGTGGGTGCGACGGCCCAGCGTCATCGGCGCACGAGCAGGCCGCGCTGCCGCTCTTGGCGCCGTTCGAGATGGCCAATGCCGACCCTGCGGCGGTGATTGCCCGGCTCAGACGCTCGCCAAGTGCGAAGCGCCTCATCGAGACGTTTGGTGCGAAGGTGCTGGCCGACGAAAACTTGTCGTGCAACGGCATATTGTGGGCGCTCGAAGTTTTTCAGCAAAGCCCCGCCGACTTCTACCCGTACAACAGCAAGTACGGCGCCTGGCTGCGCCGCAGGACCGAGCTCGGCGCGGCCGAGCAACGCGGCCTCGCGCTCTTTAACGAAACGGCCAAGGGCAACTGCGCGCAGTGCCATCCGAGCGCAATCAAGCGCGGTGCGCTTTCGCAGTTCACCGACCACGGCTTCATCGCGATTGGCGTGCCGCGCAACGCTTCGATTCCCGCCAATGCGGATCCGGCCTTTCACCTCGGCCTGTGCGGGCCACCGCGCACCGATCTGTCGGCGCGCACCGAATGCTGCGGCCTGCTCAAGACGCCTTCGCTGCGCAACGTGGCGCTGCGCGGGGCGTGCTTCCACAACGGTGTACTGCACCGCCTCGAGGACGAGCTGAAGTTCTAAGCCCG
>JANYBE010000466.1 GCA_025360945.1 Rhizobacter sp.
GCAGCTGGCCTCGGCCACGATCGATCGGCTGCGCCACAACGCCTATTGCCTCGAACTCGACGGGCCGTCCTACCGCGATCCGAAGGTCGGACCGGCGCCGAAAAAGAGTCCCCCGAAACCATCCGCAAACACGGCAAAATAACGCCGTTCACAGGGCGCTTCGAGATGCCCTTCGGCGCCACCTCAAGTGGCCTGTATATGCCGACTCCAGGTGGCCGGATTACGCCGACTCGTGACAGGAGACCCAGATGCCGACGACGATCGACTACTACTTCGCCGCGCAGTCGCCCTGGACCTATCTGGGCCACGCCCGCTTCTTGCGCTTGGCGCAGGACGCCGGCGCCACGGTGCGGGTGCTGCCGGCCGACTTCGGCCAGGTCTTCCCGGTCTCCGGCGGGCTGCCGCTGGCCCAGCGCGCGCAGCAGCGCCAGGCCTACAGGCTTGTCGAGCTGCGGCGGTTCAGCGAATGGCTTAACCTGCCGATGAACGTGAAGCCCAAGTTCTTTCCGGTGCAGCCGGACGCTGCGTCGAAGCTGATCATCGCGGTCGAGCAGGCCGACGGCAGCGCCGCCGCGCTCGACATCGCCGGCCGCGTCTTCGGCGCCTGCTGGCAGCAGCAGCGCGACATCGCCGACGCCGCGACGCTGGCCTCGCTGCTGGCCGAGTCCGGGCTGCCCGCGGTCCGGCTGGCCGAATCGCAACAGGCCGCGGCCGCCGAGCGATACGCCGTCAATACCGCGGCGGCAATCGCAGCCGGCGTGTTCGGCGCGCCGAGCTACGTGATCGACGGCGAAGTCTTCTGGGGCCAAGACCGGCTGGACTTCGTCGGCCGCAGGTTGGAATTGAATCGATAAGCAAGCTCCCGATCGAACGACCGGTGTTGACGACCGCGCCACATCTCGACTCTACCGGTAGCACCTGTTCCGCTCGGTACACAGCGGTCGCTAACTCATCGCCGGCACGAGCGGCTGCTGTGGCTTGGAGCCTGCCTCTCGTCAGACCTGCAGGCGCCAGTGCGAAGGTCAGCTGAACGGACAGAACCTGTCTCTCTGTACTCCGCAGCCAGCGCCCGGAATCGCTGCACAACCGACGTATGGCAACAGAACTCGCCAACGTTCTGTACCAGTTGTCGCTCGTCGCTTGGCAGCTGTGCTCATCTATGCGAGTGCATCCTTCAGTTCTCGCTTGTTCGAGGCATCAACAGTCGATACGTCTCAACTCCGAGAGCGCTGCCTGGTTGCCCGCACACTGCGCAGGTTCCAGGGTCGTGCGCAACGGGCTGGCCGATGGGCTGCAGCGCTACAAGTGCCGAGCCTGGGGCAATACCTTCAACGCGCTGAGCGGCACACCTTTGGCCCGGCTTCGGCACAAGGGCAAGTGGCTGGAGCAGGCGCGCGCCATGGCCGACGGTCTGACGGTTCACCGAGCCGCCGAGCAGCTGGGCGTCCCAGCCAGCACCGCCTTCCGGTGGCGTCACAGGTTCCTCGCCCTGCCGCGAGGGGTCAAACCCGCCGCGCTCGCCGGTGTTGCCGATATTGACGAGACCTACGTGCTGGAGTCCTTCAAGGGGCGAAAGGTCGTGGGCAGCAAGGCACGAAAGCGCGGCGGCCGCGCGGCCAAGCGTTGCCTGTCCAGAGAGCAGATTCCGGTGATGGTGGCGCGGGCCCGTTCCGGCGCCACCACCGACTACGTGCTCACCGACACGCGCAAGGCCGCCGTCATGGCGGTGCTCAAGCCCATCCTGCCGCCTGCCGCCTGACGCCGTGGTCTGCACGGACGGCGGCGGCTCCATCGGCCAAACGGTCAAGGACCTGGGGGCTCGAACACCACCCGGTGGTGACTTCCTGCGGGGTCCACGCCATCGGCGCCTGGCACATCCAGAACGTCAACTCCTACCACGGGCGGCTCAAGCAATGGATGCGCCGACGCCAGGCCACTCCTCAGGGCCCGATGGCGCGGTTCCGACCTGTCCGCTTTGCCTGGAATAACCGGGCGCCTGCAATTTTGATGAGTTCCTCGATACTTTCTCTGGCCTCCTCGAAGTGACAGAAGCCGATGCTCGCGGTCACTGCCAATTTCGGGTCGAGCTCTGACCATCCGGCGCCTGCAATCGTCTGCCGAACACGTTCACAAGCAATTGCTACCTCGCTCGCATCAATGTTCACGAACACGATGGCAAATTCCTCGCCGCCGAAGCGAGCCACGATGTCTACTTCGCGTGAGCACTGCCGCAGAATTGCGCCAATCCCAGTCAGCACGTTGTCGCCTGTCGTGTGAAGAAAGCGGTCGTAGGCGCTCCGACGGCGTTTCGGCCTGGACCCACACGAGATCCCGCTCATCGAGTCCGGCGAATCTTAGTCCGGGGAGATGAGGCGACTTGGGCGGCCCCACGATGACCACCAGCAGGCCCGAGGCCGCGACCTGGCGAATCGCCGGCGCCAGCAGCCGCCACTCCGTCACCGTGGGCTGCGGCTGCAGGATTTCGGTCAGGGCGTGGCATGGCCACCCGGCGCCGGGAAGTTCGGCGACGAGCGCCGGGAACCCCTTGGCCAACACCTTGGTGACGGTCGAGCCCAGCTCGGAGCCGCGCCACACCGCCGAGCTGAGCTCGGTGGGAAGCTCGAACGGCTGCCCAGGCGTGCGCCGGCCTCGGTGGCGTCGCGATGTCGGTAGGGATACCGGGACCGGCTCCTCATCGTCGCCGGTCCATTTCGGGACGGCGGCCAAGTGGGGCTCCGGGATACTGTATGAGCATCCTGCATGTACCGACCTTCGGTTTTTGCAAAGACCCGGGAGCGTGATTTCAGACGGTTTGAGGCGAACAGAATTTGTGCTGCATGACCGGGAACTGTGGATTCGTAATCATAATAGACAAAGTTGCATATATTTGTCTATTATGCTCATAATCATGCCAGCCAAGTCACCCACCATTTTTCCGGCCGAACAGCGGATGCTCGTCGCATTCGGTGAGCGGCTTCGCCTTGCCCGCAAGCGCAGGAAACTGAGCTCGGCCGCCATCGCTGAGCGCGCCCGCGTCTCGCGCACGACGCTGTACAACGCGGAAGCGGGCGACGGCGCCGTCACGATGGGTACCTACCTGCGCATCATGGCGGCGCTGGGACTGGAAAAGGACTTCGAGCACCTCGCTTCCGACGACACGCTGGGCCGCAACCTGCAGGATCTCGCGATGCTCCCGCAACCAGACCTCAAGGCGCGCAACATCCGGTCTGCATCGAGTGCGATTCCCAAGGGAGAACCTCGATGAATGCGGCCCTCGAAGTCTGGCTCGATTCCGACCTGATGCCGATGCGGCGCGTCGGCACGCTCGCGCAAGACCGTGGACAAGTCCGGTTTCAGTACGACCCTGCCTGGAGTGCCGAAGGTTCAGCGTTCATGCTTGACCCCACCCTGTCGTTTGGCAAGCAGCCGTTTTTCCCGAAGCCGGAATTGGGCAACTTCGGCATCTTCCTCGACTCGTCGCCTGACCGTTGGGGCCAGACCTTGATGAAGCGTCGCGAGGCGCTGCTGGCGAAGGACGGGAAGCGCGAACCGCGAACCTTGTACGCGTGGGACTTCCTCATTGGAGTCCAGGACTTCACTCGACAGGGCGCGCTGCGGTTTCGCCTTGAAGGAACCGAGGAGTTCCTGGGCGCCGAGAAGATGGCCGCCCCACCGGTCACGAGCTTGCGCGAGCTCGAGGCGGTCGCGACTCAGCTCACGAGCAAACGAATCGACGACCTCGACGCGCTGCGCAAGTGGCTTGCGATTCTGGTGGCGCCAGGCGCCTCGCTCGGCGGCGCGCGCCCGAAGGCGAACTTCGCTGAAGCTGACGGTTCACTCTGGATTGGCAAGTTCCCTGCACGTGACGACGACCGCGACATCGGCGCGTGGGAGTTCGTCGTGCACTCCTTGGCCACCCGGGCAGGAATCGACGTACCAGACGCTCGTGTGATGAAGCTCAACAGCGCGTTCCACACGTTCACCGTTAGGCGCTTCGACCGCGTCGACGGAAAGCGCCGCTTCTATGCGTCCGCGATGACGCTGCTGGGCAAGGAACAAAGTGAAGGCGCGAGTTACGTCGAGCTCGCACAGTTCCTGCAGACCAACGGCGCCAAGGGCCACATCGACAGAGATCTCGAGCAGTTGTTTCGACGGGTCGCCTTCAACGTCGCCGTCGGAAATCGTGACGACCACCTGCGCAATCACGGCTTCGTCCTGAGCCAGGAAGGGTGGCGCCTCGCACCGGCATTCGACGTCAATCCGAACATCGACAAAGCCGAGCACGTCCTGAACATCGACGACACGGACAACCGCCCGAGCCTCACGACGCTCGCGTCGACGGCCGAGTTCTATGGCCTCGATGCAGCCCGCGCAAACGCCGTCATCGAAGAGGTCGCTGCGACCATTGATTCATGGCGTGACACGGCCGCGAAGGCAGACATTGCACGCGCCGATATCGAAGTCACCGCGGCGGCCTTCGCGGCTCACACGCGACTCCGCGCTGGTGGCGATGACAAGCTCGCCTCGTCCTCAATCTCAGGCGCGCGCCCTCGCGCGCGCCGTCGACAACTTTGACTGGGAGACGGTCCGTCGCCCAGTGGTGTTACGCCACATGGTGTGCGCACAATATCCCTGCAGGTTGTGTGGCATACGGTCAGGTGCCACTGGGCTCCTTCGGGTCATCGAACGGCGCTATGTGCTGATTCCGGATTGGCCTTCTTCCAGGGAGTAACGATCTGCCATGACGAATCCGCGATCGCGATCTCGAAGACAAGCTTCGCAAGATCGAAAGCAACGATACGAGTTTCCATAGTGGCTCCTATGATCTCCTTCTCCTCGAACCACCCGTGCACGATGCCGGCGTGTTTGATCGCGAGCGCCGAGATTCCTTCGCCATCGACAGCGGCGACCTTGCCTCCCGGCAGTTCCTCGCTTGCATCCCGCAGGAACTCGATGAGCACGTACTCATGCTCGGACACTTGCCGTTGCCAGCGCCAACTGCTCGCCATACCTTCTTCGTTCACGTACCGCGTGAATCCCCGATCCGTCAGTTGCTTTGCCGGGGACTTGTAGGCTTCGTCGTCGGCGAGGACCTGAAGGTTCAACACGATGTCCACGCCCATGGTGCCGGCTGGCGCGGGTACGTCGGGCGGCTTCTCCGGCGTGAGGTAGCGCGGTACCAGACCGCCGACCAGACGAAAGATGTGCTTGACGCCTCCGAACCCTCGCAACAGTGTCACGAGGGCGCTCTCGCAAGCGAGGGTGTGTCGGCGTCGTAGCCGTCGGCGGTTGTTGGTTTTGCAGTGGCCACGGATCAGACTTTCAGTATGGTTTCGCGGAGATGGGATGCCAGTGGCTTGTTTCTGCCGCGGTCGTCCTACAAGTCGAGATATTGAATGAACGGGCTCGCAAACCAGGAAGTAAATTCAGGATGTTCCTGGCGGAAGAGGGGCTCGCGCCGCTGCGCTCGACAAGGATGACGTTCGAACCCTTGTCGGCCTTTTTCAGAGCCATGGCGTTGGCGTAGCGTTCAGTGTGACGGGGTGGAATGATCACTTCGGCCGTGTCAACACTGGTGAGGAGTGGGGCGAGCACGTTGACGGCTGCCGTGCCCGTAAAGGCCCATCCCGACAGGTGCGCGCGTTCCAACTTGTCTGTGATGGCTGGGTGTATACACGTACCAACGGGTCCGCGACTCTTTGTGCTTGCGCCACGCTTCGCTCCAGGCGTCCAAGAGCTTGCCGGGCTGCACGAGGCGCCGGCGGAGATGGCGCCCGCTACCTTGCGATTCCACCCATTCCAAACGCTCCAACTCCTGCAAGGTCAGCGAGACGGTGTAGGTCGAGGTCTCCGCCGAATTGGCGACCTCCAGGCCAGTTAGCCACTCACGCTTTGACCGGAGCATGTACGACCTGTGCCGGAATCCGAAGAGCCGGCTTGTCGTCAGTTGATGCACCGATCGGATGGATGTAGTACCGATACCGGGCTCCTCCCCCTTCTTGGTATGCGAAGGGGTCAGCCGGATCCCTTGATCGTCGAACACCAGCCCTGCAGGCAGGCTCACCTCGGCCGCGCGGTTTCTGGCCACGGTCTTCAGCACGTTGGTGGCCAGTTGCAGTTGCACTGCCTGCCACAGCTCCGGGCCGATGAGTACAGGTGCCCCCGACTGTAGTGGCGCCCACCCGCTGCCGGCCCGTGAGTCGGTCGTCAGCCAGCCCCGCCGATCAACTTCGTCCTTCAGGCGGGCCACGCTACCGAGATCCAGGTATAGCCGGAAGACATCCCGGATCCGCTGCGCGTTCGATTCATCGACCACTTGCGTGCGCTCGTGCGGCAAGTAGCCGATCGGCGCAAACCCGCCCATCCACATGCCCTTCTTCTTGGGGGCTGCGATCTTGTCGCGGATGCGCTCGCCAGTTACCTCGCGATCGAACTGCGCGAAGCTGAGCAGCACGTTCATCGTCAGACGCCCCATCGACGTCGTCGTATTGAAGGCCTGCGTCACCGACACGAAGGACACCCCGTGCTCGTCGAACAGCTCGACGAGCTTCGCAAAGTCTGCCAGCGAGCGCGTGAGTCGGTCGACCTTGTAGACCACGAACGCGGGCTTGCCGAACCAGGGGCTACTCTTGTCGAGCTGGCCCTTGGCGACCACCGCCTGACCGCCGAGCAGCTTGACGATGGCCTCTCGGTCGACCGCCAGGTTGGCGGCCTTG
>JANYBE010000479.1 GCA_025360945.1 Rhizobacter sp.
CATCGGCAAGCGCACGCGAGGCGGCGAGGGCGGCGGGGCGGAGTCGGAGCTGAACCGCATCATCAATCGGGTGCTGGTCGAGATGGACGGTTTTGAGCCGCTCGACAATGTTGTCTTCGTGATTCGTCGCCGCGATCACGACTACATTGTCGAGCGGCTCAAAACCGTCCATCTCGACCAGCACCCGATTGATGATGCGGTTCAGCTCCGACTCCGCCCCGCCGCCCTCGCCGCCTCGCGTGCGCTTGCCGATGCCGTCGACCTCATCAATGAAGAGCACGCACGGCGCGCTCTTGCGGGCGAGCTTGAAAAGCTCCTTGACCTTGCTGACGCCGGCGCCGTAAAACATCGCGGTGAAGTACGAGCCGTCCACCGCGATGAAGTTGGCCTTGCTCTCGCCGGCCAGTGCCTTGGCAAGCAAGGTCTTGCCGGTGCCAGGTGGCCCGACCAGCAGCACGCCGCGCGGCGCCGAGGCCCCGAGCTTCGCGTACTGAGCCGGGTCGCGCATGAAGGTCTTCACGCGGTTCAACGCGGCCTTTGCTTCCTCGTTGCCAATCGCATCGGCGAACTGCGTGTCGGGCCGCGTTGACAGGCGAGAGGCCCCACCGCCGATGCCGGCCTGCAGCTTCACGCCGACGAATAGCGCTCCGATCAGCGTCCCAAGAAGGATCAGTGGCGACAACAGGCTGTTGATAACGTCCAAAATCCGGTGGCTCGAGGTGCGTGCGTCTACATCGATGCCGACCAGCGTGAAGCCCGCCTCGGCGCTCTTGTCGCCCAACCTGTCGAGGACGGTGCCGGCGCAACCGAGAGCCGTGCAGCCAGGCACCGTCGCACTCGCCTTCTCGCCAGTCTTCAGCGTAAACAGGACCACGCCGCTTTGGCCATTGGCGAGTCCGACCAGCGCCAAGCTGTGGGTCTCGAGCGCGCGCCGGAATTGCGACGCGTTCTGTTGATGCGCGAGCCATTCCTCCGGGTTCTTCTCGAGTTGCAGGACCTCCGGGCTCTTGCGAGCGTCGGATTCTCGTGTGGCGCGCTGATTCAGGACGACCAGGCCGAGCACCACCGCGGCGACCAGCAGAACGGTCGATGGAATGCCCGGGTTGGCGCGGCCGCGCTTGAGGAGTTTCTGGATGGGCGTGGTCATGTCTGGTGCGAGGTCGGGTCGGTGTTCGTCGGGGTAGGTATGTACTGGCCGGCATCAAGCGGCGGCTGCCTTCGCTATCAAGCGATCGGCCGCGGTGGCAGCCCATTGCTCGCGGCGATGTAATTGCTCGCGCAGCAGCGCGGCGTCCAACAGAGCGTGGGTCAAGTTGCCGAGCAGCGCCAGCTCGCGACGCTGTGCAGTGGCATGTCTGAACCCGGGCGAATCACGCAGCGCGACTACCGCCGCGACGAATAGGCCACGCGCGGCGTCTTCGGAAACAGGCAGCTCACTGAAGAACAGCGGAACCTGCTTTTCGATCGTCGCCAGTTCGGCCTGGACAAGTTTTTTGAACAGGGTCACGGCATGCTCCAGCACCGACGTCCCGCGAGCGAATGACCACGGATCTCGTACCGTCACCATAGCCGGCGGGCCCCGCGGCATTTCGTTGAAAAGCGGGGCGAGAGGCGCGTTGTTTTCGCGAACGACAGTAGCTGTCGAGCCATCCTACCTAGGCGAGCGAGGTCCCACCTGCCATGCTCACAACCTTCAGAACCGGCAAGCGCTACGTCGTCTGCAATGCGACGTTGAAGACCGTCATGGGCAAGGATGAGGTGACCATGTTCGAGATGACCGGCCTCGTCGGGAAGCATCTCAGCGCAATCTGAGCAAGCTCAAAGGGCCCGACCGTCGCCGCGAGCTAGACGGCATCTCGCAGAGCAGCACGATCACTGCACTCGATCAACGTGGGTATCGATACCACGCAGCGGCTTGGCCACGCGACCTCAAATCTAGCTTGTCGAGAATGTTGGCGACGTGGCGTTTCACGGTGTGAGGACTGACATCAAGCGCGCGGGCGATCACTTTATTGCTGTCGCCGGTTGCAATTTTCGATAGAACTTCCAGCGCTCCCGGCTGCTCAATGGCGCCGCTGGCACTACGGTCGATGCCGATGCCCCACCCACAGTGGGACTCCCACCATCAGTCCATGGCTCGGCAGCCTCAAGAGTTCCGCCCAGACCCAGGGTGCCTGCGCAATCAGCCCAGGCCGCCAGCCTTAGCCTTCGGTCATCGGAGAGCGCAGCCCCCCACTGTGCGTGCGCGAGGTGGCCCCAAATGCTGCAAGCCTCCTCCAACCGTCCGTCGGCAGCGGCCACATGAGCACTCACACTGGCCAGATGCTCAGGGAATAGCCAGTCTCGGCGGCCTTCACCGCTCCTGGACAGTCTCGATCCCAGTGCTCGCACGTCATCGTGCGCCTCGAGCAATGCCGCACGGCG